>CAYTBH010000022.1:8222-27013 GCA_964435935.1 uncultured Alistipes sp. | reverse complement strand
ACACATCAGCAGGTTGCGCGAGCGCCAGTTGTTTCGGCGCAGGAAGGGGTGGACGTAGGATATGCCCGACTTTCCTGTGGTCGAATAGCGCAGGTGGCCCATGTAGATTTCGCCGATAAACGGGGTCAAGGCATCAACCTCTTCGGCCGGTAGCGAGTCAACCCGGGCTTCGTGAAGCGGAGGGAGCACTTTTGAGAAAATTTCAGAAATGGCTCCCGAGCCGAGGGCTCGTTCACGGAAAATGTATTCGTTGCCTGGCACGCTGTGCAGCTTTACAACGCCTATGCCCGCGCCCTCCTGACCGCGGTTATGCTGCTTTTCCATCAGCAGGTAAAGGCGGTTGAGGGCGTAGGTATAAGAGCCGTATTTTTGTCGGTAGTAGTCTAAGGGCTTGCGTAGCCTGATCATTGCCACGCCACACTCATGTTTGAGTTGCTCCATGTAGGGAATCTGGGGGTATTAAGAGATTCTCGTGTTGAGAATCACGGAGAGATGAAACAATCTGATTTAATATTTCGGTGGTAGCGCGAAATGCCCTTATCGGATGAAGAGCATTTCGCGGTATTTGGGCAGAGGCCACATTTCGTTGTCGACCATGAGCTCGAGCTTGTCGATGTGGTAGCGGATTTTATCCATCGCGGGCACCACGTTGTCGTGGTAGGCCACGGCTTTCTCGCGCTCGTTCTCGATGCGGTTGGCGGCTTTGCGGGCCTCGGTCATGTTTTTGACCTCAGTGCGGATGGCCGTGATGTGCTTGGCGATAGTTTCGATCGCCTCGCGGTCGCAGGCGGTCATCTCGGCGTTGTTGTCGTCGGGGAAGAGGGTTTTCAGCTTCACCAGGTTGTCGACCAGTATTGACTGATAGCGCGTGGCCACGGGCACGATATGGTTGAGGGCCAGGTCGCCGAGCACGCGTGCTTCAATCTGGATTTTCTTGGTGTACATTTCCCACTTAACCTCGTTGCGGGCGCGGAGTTCAAGCTCGGTGAGCACCCCGGTTTTTGTGAACATCTCGATTGATTCGGGACGCAGGTAGGCATCGAAAATCACGGGTACCGACGATTCGCAGTCGAGGCCGCGTTTCTTGGCCTCGGCCTTCCATTCGTCGGAGTAGCCGTTGCCGTCGAAGTGGATTGCCTTCGACTTGGCGATGAGAGCCTTGGTTTCTTCAAGGATGGCGTGGTAGAGCGACTCTTCGCGTTCGACGCGGGCATCGACACGCTTCTTGAAGTCGGCAAGCTGCTCGGCAACAGCGGCGTTGAGGGCAATCATAGCCGCGGCGCAGTTGGCCGACGAACCGACAGCACGGAACTCGAAGCGGTTGCCGGTGAAAGCGAAGGGCGAAGTGCGGTTGCGGTCGGTGTTGTCGAGCATGATTTCTGGAATCTGCGAAACGCCGACGGTGATCCCCTCCTTCGTGTTGAATTCGATTAAATCGTCGTCGGTGCTCTTTTCGAGACGGTCGAGAATCTCGGCGATTTGCGAGCCGGTGAAAATCGAAATGATGGCGGGGGGCGCTTCGTTGGCACCGAGACGGTGAGCGTTGGTTGCCGACGAGATAGAGGCCTTCAGCAGGGCGTTGTGGCGGTGCACTGCGGCCATCACGTTGGCGACGAAGGCAATGAAGCGAAGATTTTCGCGGGGAGTCTTGCCGGGTGAGAACAGGAGCGAGCCGGTGTCGGTGCCAAGGCTCCAGTTGTTGTGCTTACCCGAGCCGTTGATGCCCGAGAAGGGCTTTTCGTGGAGGAGCACGCGGAAGTTATGGCGGTTGGCAACCTCTGTCATCACGCTCATCATTAGCAGATTGTGGTCGTTGGCAAGATTGCACTCCTCATAGATGGGGGCGAGCTCGAACTGGTTGGGAGCCACCTCGTTGTGACGCGTGTGGGCCGGGATGCCGAGGCGATGGCATTCGAGTTCGAGGTCGAGCATAAAGGCCTCGACGCGCGAAGGAATCGAACCGAAATAGTGGTCTTCAAGCTGCTGGTTCTTGGCGCTTTCATGGCCCATGAGTGTGCGACCGGTCATCACCAGGTCGGGACGGGCAGCGTAAAGAGCTTCATCGACAAGGAAATATTCCTGTTCCCAGCCAAGATAGCAATTGACGTGGCGCACATCCTTGTCGAAGTATTGAGCCACCTCGGTAGCTGCCTTGTCGACGGCGTTGAGCGCACGCAGAAGCGGGGTCTTGTAGTCAAGCGACTCGCCGGTGTATGAGATGAAGATGGTGGGTATGCACAGTGTCTTGTTGAGGATGAACACCGGCGAAGATATGTCCCATGCGGAGTATCCGCGAGCCTCGAAGGTGTTGCGGATGCCGCCGTTAGGGAAGCTCGAAGCGTCAGGTTCCTGCTGCACGAGGAGTTTCCCCTTGAATTCCTCCAGAACACCTCCTTTACCGTCGTGTTCGATAAAGGAGTCGTGCTTTTCGGCGGTGCCTCCGGTGAGGGGTGCGAACCAGTGGGTGTAGTGGCGGGCACCATTGTCGATGGCCCATTGCTTCATGCCTTGGGCGATGCTGTCGGCGAGTTTCAGCGAGATGGGCTGCTTGTTGTCGATGGCGTTGACGAGTTCGTCGTAGACCTTTTTGGGAAGGTACTCAAACATCTTCTGGCGGTTGAACACCAGTTCGCCATAATACTTTTCTGGGCGTTCAGCCGGAGTCTTAACCTCAACAGCTTTGCGGCCGGAGGCTTCGCGGACCGCTTCAAATCTTAATAAAGACATATCTTAACTTATTAGAAACCAAATGTTCGTGAAATTGAATGTGGAAAGAGAAGTGGTCGCGACGATCAGCCAAAGCGCTCCACGATGCGCCGCAACGCTTCGCGTGTGTTTTCGCGGGTATTGAAGGCGGTCAGGCGGAAGTAGCCTTCGCCGGCGGGGCCGAAGCCCGAGCCCGGAGTACCTGCGACCTGGCATTCCTTGAGCAGGAGGTCGAAGAAGGCCCAGGAGTCCATTCCGGCGGGTGTTTTCAGCCAGACGTAGGGGGCGTTTTCTCCGCCAAACACTTCGAAGCCGGCTTTGCGAAGCTCGGCAAGCATCATTGCCGCGTTGGCCATATAGTAGTCGACCGCCTCGCGGGCCTGTCGGCGACCCTCCGCGGTGTAGATGGCGGCCGCTCCGCGTTGCGAAATGTAGGAAGCGCCGTTGAACTTGGTGCACTGGCGGCGGTTCCAAAGGTGGTTCAGCCCTACTTCGCGACCTTCGGAGTCTACACCTTTGAGTTCTTTCGGCACCACGGTGTAGCCGCAGCGCACGCCTGTGAATCCGGCTGTTTTCGAGAAGCTGCGGAACTCTATGGCCACCTTTTTGGCACCTTCGATTTCATAAATCGAGTGGGGCACGTCGTCCTGGCGGATAAACGCTTCATAGGCCGAATCATAGAGAATCAGGGCCCCGTTGGCTGCCGCGTAGTCGACCCACGCCTTCAATTGCTTGCGCGTGAGTGCCGTGCCGGTAGGGTTGTTGGGATAGCAGAGATATATAATGTCGACTTTCTCCGAGGGGAGCTCGGGCACGAAGTTGTTTTCGGCGGTCACAGGGAGGTAGACAACCTTGCTGAAACTTCCCCCTTCAAGAGGTTCGCCTGCCCGGCCTGCCATTACGTTGGTATCGACGTAAACAGGATAAACAGGGTCGGTGACGGCCACGCGGTTGGTTGTCGCGAGAATGTCGCCGATGTTGCCGGTGTCGCTCTTCGCGCCATCGCTCACGAAAATCTCGTCGGGTGCGATTTCCACACCCCGCTCGCGATAGTCGTGCTGGGCAATCGCGTCGCGCAGGAAGGGGTATCCCTGCTCCGGGCCGTAGCCGTGGAAGGTTGCCGCGTTCGCCTCGTCGTCGACGGCGGTGTGCATCGCTTCAATCGCGGCCTTGCAGAGGGGGATAGTCACATCGCCAATCCCGAGACGTATCACGTCGGCTTCGGGGTTTGCCTCCTTGAATGCCGCGATGCGGCGCGCCACTTCCGAGAAGAGGTAGCTCTCGGCGAGCTGGCAGAAGTTATCGTTGATTTTGAACATTATATTTGAAAGGGTTACAGGTAATATTCTCCGTCGAACACGATGGTGGCGGGCCCGGTCATGAAAATGTGGTTGGTGGCTTCGTCCCAGCGTATTTGAAGGTCGCCTCCGAGCAGGTGGATTGTGACATCGCGTCCGGCACGCCCGGTTACAGCGGCTGCCACGGCTGTCGCACACGCACCAGTGCCGCACGCCATCGTTTCGCCGCTGCCGCGTTCCCAAACGCGCATTTTAATGTCGGTTGGCGAAAGCACCTGGGCAAATTCGATGTTGGCGCGCTCGGGCCACATCGGATGGTTTTCGAGAATCGGCCCGGCTGTGTGCATCCGGTTGCCAAACGCTTCGAGGTCGTCGACAAACACCACTCCGTGGGGATTGCCTGTGGCGACCGCGTTGAGGCGCAGAATCTCGCCGTTGTCGGCCTCGGCGGGGATGTCGAGGTTGCGGTCGGCGAGCACCGGGATGAGTTCGGGAATGAATTCCGGCTCACCCATATCGACGGTGACCGATTCCACTTTCCCGTCGCTCCCAATCTTCAGCTTTAAATATTTAACGCCCGAAAGAGTTTCGAGCGTTATATTCTCGCGGTCGGTGAGTCCGCGGTCGTAGACATATTTTCCGATGCATCGGGATGCGTTGCCACACATTCGGCCTTCGGAGCCGTCGGCGTTGAACATGCGCATTTTGAAGTCGGCGATTTCTGAGGGGAGAATCAGCACCAGGCCGTCGCCTCCGATGCCGGTGTGTCGGTCACTCATGCGGCGGGCGAGGTCTTCAAGGTTGCCGGGGCAGGAGGCAGTGCAGTCAAGATAGACATAATCATTGCCGATGCCGTGCATTTTGGTAAACTTAAGAGATTCCATCAGGATAGAGCGGTGGAGTTTTCGCGAATTTTGTCCGACGCGTGGCAGCCGTTTCCGGCACTTGAAGGTGCCTGCGAAAACGCCGTTCGCATTGGAAAAAATTCAACGCGAAGTTAACTCATCTCCGCGACACCTCCAAGCCATAATCCCACTTTTTTCTGCCAAAATTTTCCCATTGCGCGTTAAAAGTGGGAGGCATTCTCAGGAGAGTACCACGTCGAGCATCATCATTGCCACGAAGCCGATGGCGAAGCCCAAGGTGCTCAGATTGCTGTGGGGGGCTTGCGAGGCTTCGGGAATGAGCTCCTCGACAACTACATATAGCATTGCTCCGGCCGCGAAGGCGAGCAGATAGGGCAGCAGGGGGGTAATCCAGCTGGCAAGAAGCAGTACCAAGATCGCACCGAGAGGTTCAACAACCCCGCTGAGGGCTCCGTAGGCGAAACTCCGCGTGCGCGAATGCCCCTCGGCTCTCATAGGCATTGAGACTATGGCGCCCTCGGGCACGTTCTGAATGGCTATGCCGACGGCCACCGCGAGCGCCGAAGCCATGGATATGTCGGTCGACCCATCGAGAACCCCGGCAAGCACAACGCCAACAGCCATTCCCTCGGGAAGATTGTGGATTGTGACCGCGAGAGCCAGCATAGCCGTTCGCGACAGTTTGCTTCGGGGGCCCTCCTTGTCGCCGGTTAGATGCAGGTGAGGGGTCAGGTTGTCAAGAGCCAGGAGGAACCCTATGCCGCAAAGGAATCCGATGGCCGACGGAGCGACCGCCCACCGACCCATGTCGGAGCACATCTCAATTGATGGGATTAGCAGAGACCACACCGCGGCGGCTACCATGACACCCGACGCAAACCCCAAAAGCGTCTTTTGGAGCCGCGGCGAAATTCCTTCGCGCATGAACAGCACAAAAGCCGCCCCGGCGACCGTGCCGAGGAGCGGGAGCAGTAACCCTATGATAAGTAATGAATTCATTGTTTATGTAACGGATTGAAGCGTCGTTTAATTGCCTAACGCCCCTAAGACGGGAATAGTTTTGAACGCGTCAATGGTTGCCCGATGTGGGAATTTTGTTAACTTTGCGGAAAATGCCAATTGGATAGTATATATATATGCCAACTCCGATTATCCCAATTATGAAGAAATATTTTAGATTAAATAGCCGGTCGATGGGGCGTTTCGCGGCAGCCGCCATCGCGTTAGCCCTCGGCACCGCGGCCTCGTTCGGGGCTAACCCTTTCCGCAGTCATCGTTTCGATATGATGCGCGTTCTCCCTATTGATAGCACCGACATCGTGTTTTTCGGAAATTCCATCACCAATATGCACGAATGGTGGGAAGCTTTCGGCAGCGACAACCATATTTTGAACCGCGGAGCTTCAGGTGCCGTGACCAGCGAGCTTGTGGAGAACATAGGCTCTGTGATCGACGGCAAACCGGCAAAGCTGTTCATGATGATTGGCACCAACGACATTAGCGGCAAAGTGCCGGTTGACACTGTCGTCGCCAACATACGCAAAATGGCCGAGCGCGTTGTCAATGAGTCGCCCTCGACCAAGCTCTACATCCAAAGCATTCTGCCCCGGCATGAGGATTGGAAGAACGACAGTATACGCGTTGCCAATGCCCGCATCGCGGCTATGTGCGGCGAGCTCGGGATTGAATATGTCGACCTTTGGGAACCTCTTCAAGGTGTGCGCGGCAAGGGCGAGTGGTCGGCTGACGGTCTTCACCTTTTCGGCCATGGCTATCGCGCGTGGTGCCGCATCATCGCGCCGAAGGTTGGAATCGAGCCGGTCTACACCGACTCGATGGTGAATCTGTCGTCGGAGCTTCCTGGCAGCTTCGGTATGCGTTCGAGCTACTTCGGCATGCTGCCTCTCCGCTCAACCGATGCCATAATCGTGGGCGATGAGATGGTGCACGGAGGCGAGTGGCACGAATTGCTTCAAACCCCCCGCGTGAAAAACCGCGGCACTGGCTGGGGGTATGGCGGCCTCACTTTCGAGCAGCACAAAGCGCAGCTTAACACCATTCTCACAGGTAATGGTAACAAAGAGCTCCCCTCGAAAATGTTCTTCTATTGCGGCACTACCGACAAGGACCTGGATGCCTACGGCTCATTGATTGAATACGCAAGGGGGTTGGCTCCCGGTGTACCGCTCTATGTGATGTCGCAGATTCCGGTCGACAACCCCATGGGTAACGCGGATGTAGCTGTGTGGAACGACCGCCTCGCACAACTCTGCAAGGAGAAGAATGTCACCTTTATAGACATCTTCCATCCGTTGCTCGACAGGGACGGGCGCACAAATCCCGATTTCGTAAAGGAGAACTATCTCTACGGAAAAGGCTACATCAAGGTTGCGGGCTTGCTCGCTCCTTACCTCCGCGAAGAGGGCGCTAAAGCGCTCACCGAGGATGAGGCCCAGCGCATCGTGGCTCGCCGGCTCGCTCCCAAATTTGTCAAATAAAAGCACTGCTTAACTGAATATAGCGGCATCGCGTCGATTGCGCAACCAATCGACGCGATGCCGTAGTTTTTGGAAATGAATGAATATTTGCTCCCCAAAATGCGGGAATCGGGTCGTATTTTTATAAAAAAGCAATAATATTCCGTATATATTCTCGTTAATATGCTAAATGCAAGAGGTTCAAAGAAATGGGTTTGATTTTTTTAACAATACCTTTCATTGGGGCTTTCCATTAAAGTGTGATTAATTGCGTAACTTTGCATTTCCACGTTTCTATCAATTGAAAATATTGCTTATCAGATAAAGAGATGAATAAAGGTTGTTTACTCGCGTGTCTTTTGCCGGCGCTCGCTATGTCGGGGCAGGCGAAACTCGGTTTGTCGGACCGCCTTGAACTCAGCGAGATGGTCGCGTCGTCGCGCTCGGCCTACAGTCAGGCGGCAGCGGAGCCGCGGATTTCGATTTTCGCCCGCATTGCCGACGATAACGCTCTCGAAGCTTTAAGTGCCGCGGGGGCTGATGTTGAGCAGCGCGAAGGCGACATAGTGCTACTTTCCGCACCACTCTCCAAAGTTGAGGCCGTGGTGGGCGCCGAAGGGGTTGTCACAGCCTCGCTGTCGAAGCAGCTTAACACCTACGCCTGGAGCAGCATCTATGGCACGGACAAAAGCCGCTCGTCACTTCAAATTGACAAAGTCCACTCCGGCCAGGCGCCGCTTCCCGCAGCCTACGACGGTCAGGGAGTCGTCGTGGGCATCATAGATGCCGGAATCGACGTGCACCACATCAATTTCAAGGATGCCGATGGCAACTACCGTGTCAAGCACGCCCAAAAACATGCCGTGATGGGCAACTCCACTTTCACGCTGGTGGCCGATACTCCCGAGAAGGTCGCTAAATTCACTACCGACAATCCCGACATGACCCATGGCACCCACGTTATGGGTATTGCCGCCGGCTCGTTCAAAGCGACGGATGCCAACGCTCCCGATTTTCGCGGAGCAGCTCCCGGGGCCGACATCGCGCTCTCTTGCGGCGCGAGCGACAACGCCCACCTCATCAAAGGTGCCCGCGGAATCATCGATTATGCTAAAAGCGTTGGAAAGCCGGTGGTAATCAATATCTCGATGGGCAACAACGTTGGCCCCCACGATGGCAGCGACGAGGTTCCGGCGGCGCTTGCCAACATGGCGAAAGAGGAGGGCGTGGTGTTCTGCGTCGCTTCGGGTAACGAGGGTGCCGAGAAGGCATTCCTCTACGCCGATTTCACGGAAGAAAACACGACTCTGCGCACGTTTATAACCCCCACGGAATATACTGCGTACGCATGGGGCGGACTTTCGATGTTTCCCCAGGCTATAGGCATGATGGAGGTGTGGTCCGAGGACTCAACCCCATTCACCTTGGCGTTTGACGTGGTCGACCGCTCGACCGGCGAGGTTGTCGTTTCATACACAATTCCCCGCGAGGGCCTTGGCGCCATAACTTCGGGTGGCACCCCAACCGTGCCCGTAAAGGATTTGGTCGACGACAATGAGCAGTTCAATTCCATCTATTTCAATAGCACGCTTATGGGCGAAGGGGGCGTTTATGCCGCCAATAACCGCTACCATGTCGATGTTAGCGTGCGCCTGGAAACTAAAACTGCCGAAAACTACCAGCGCTACGTCACATCGCTCCGCATCGAAGGGACTCCAGGGCAAAAAATCTACATCTACGGGCAGCCAACCAACCAGATGTTTACTTTCGGGCTGGAATCGCTCGGTGCCGAAGGCTTTGCCGATTCGCAAGGCGATGGCTCGTATAGCTCTCTGGCCGGAGCCGACGGCGTGATAAGCGTGGGCTCCTACGTCAGTCACAACTTCAACCGCCAGCAGTTCAATCAGTACACCGTTGGCGCGACCGCTCCATACTCTTCGTGGGGACACGCTCCCGGCGGAAAACTTCTGCCCCACATCAAGGCTCCCGGCACGCTGATTGTCTCCTCGATGTCGAACGATTATTTCAACGGCTCGACTTTCAACCCTGAATCAGATTTGCTGTATTACTCGTATACCGACGATGCTGGGAAAACGCATCATTGGATTCCGATGTCGGGCACATCAATGGCCTCCCCTTATATGACCGGCGTTGCCGCGACATGGCTTTCGGCCGATCCGACCCTCTCCTCAGCCGACATTATCGAAATCGCGCAGGAGACCTCGGGAACCCCGCTCGCCACAATGCCCAACGACGGAGCGTCGGGCAATCTCGACGCGTTCCGCGGCATTTGCAAAATTCTCAATTTGTCGGGCATCAGCAATGTCGCGGCCGACGCCGCGGCGCCCCTCTCAATCGTTAACCTCGGTGGCAACCGTTACCAGGTGCAAGCTCCCGCTGCTAAAAAGTTGGTGGCCAGAGTGGTTTCGCTCAATGGGGCAGAAGTGCTTTCGCTTTCGACTAAAGATAGTCTGCTCGACCTCGACCTGTCGGCTGTAGCCTCAGGGCTTTATCTGCTGACGGTGTCTGATGGCGTGCTGTCGAAAACCGAGAAAGTGCTCGTCAAGTAATTTTCCCCCCCCAGCTTATTGTCAAATATCGATTATAATCAATTCAATCCATGCATAAAATAGTACTCACCTCTGTTTTAGCCGCCTTCCTTGCCGCTATGCCCGCCGCGGCAAAGAGCCGCTTATTCCAGCCCGCCGCGTCGCAGGGTAAAGCGGTGTCAGCCACAATGGCTCTCGCTCAGCGCGGAGCGTCGTTGCTCCGCCCGAAGTCTGTGGATGAGAGCGGCACCATTACTCCCGATTTCTCCGCGACATCAAACTATTTTGCTGAGATTCAGAGTTGCGGAACCCTCATTGGTCCTGACGACGAGGATTGGTTCTACACTCTCGAGCCGGTTGCCGAGGTTATGACGCAGAATCCCTACTACACGCAGTATGACTACACGGGATTCAATATCAAAGTCTACGATTCAAAGATGAATTTCGTTGGGCAGGCTTCGGGTGTTCTGGAGCGTCCCGAGGATGCGAAATATTGCCAGAGCATTGTAGTGGGCGCGTGCGTCACTCGACAATTTTTCGCATACGGCGACGATTGCGAAATAATGCTTATAGCCAACTATATCCCAAAGGTAGGATCAGGCTCAAAGCAAATCACTTACGCCTATTCATTGCTTCCCGAGGGACAGAGCACCCCGGTTGTGTTCCAGCTTCCCGGCGTTTATGTGCAGGCTCTGAATGCCAAATCGTCGTATTCCGAAAACTATTGGATGGCCTTTTTCGAGGAGTCGACATGGCTCGAAGATGCCGGCAAGCTCCCCAAATTCACCGTCTATCGCCATGCCAGCTACGATGCCCCGGCGCAGAAAGTGCTGGATATCGACTATGACGAGCGATTCGTGTCATCCGACGGCATTTCCGACGTGGTGCTTCCTCTGGTGATGAACAATGTCGGGAGCACCGTTTACCTTGCCACCTGGCGTTATGAAAAGACCTTCTTCGAGAATCCCGACGACCCTACCAACGACAAGTTGTCGGAAGATAATAATCTTATTATCCAGCTGTATAAAAGCTCAGGCAACAACCTGACTCTTGCCAAGGAGACAAAAATTCCCGTCACCTCTCCGTCGGCCGATTACTCATGGCGCAGCTATGGCATGGGTACCTTCTTTGGCGCCAACGACCTATCGTTTGATTATTCCACAGGTGATATGCCTGCCTACATCATTTCGGTGGTTGACTCCGACATCCTGGAGAACCAAAGCACATATTACGCTGTCTACGACACTGATGGCAACATTCTCAAGACTTTTGGCAACAATAATTCAGGGTTTGCTGAAATGTCGGACATCCCCGGCGCGCCACGCCAGATTTGCTTTGACATGGAGTCGGCGGTAACCGGCGAGTGGGGGCTCGTGATGTGCGACTATCCTTCGATGGCCGAAGTAGGGTTCATCCCCAAACTGTTCGAGCATGATGGCGATATATGGTCGCTCGGCGCTGTGCCCGACCGCGTCCTCACCAACAAGGGGATTCTCTATGCGGCCCCGGTGCAGCCCACCAATGGCGGCCTCTCGGCCAGTGTGCAGGATATCGGCTGGTTCAAGGCCGATGGCACGCTCGACCATGTGGACCATCTCGAACTTGAAGGAAATATTCTGAAAATCAATACTTTCATTGATGCGGCGGTGCTCAATCCCTTCATTTTCAATACTTCTAACGGGAATGAATACATCCATTGGGTGTACACCGACGGCCTCGATGGTTCGGCCTCGAGATTGGCTCTTGTGATTACCGACGACAAGGGAAAGATGCTCGCGACGCGCCAGTTGCCAGCCGATAACACCTATCCTTTCTGCTATATCGCGAATATTGGCAACAATCCGAGCATTTTGATTACCTACACCACTCGCTCGGAGGATGGTTCGCGCAAAGATAACATGGAGATTGTCAGCCTCCCCCTCAACAAGTTCGATGGCGAGGGCACGGTTGAGTCGCCATACCTTGTTCGCACATTTGGCGATCTCGACCTTATGCGCAACAATCTCACATCTCATTTCGCGCTTGCCAACAGCATTGACTGCAATGGTCGCCGTTTCCGTCCTATTGAGGGCAATTTCACCGGGAGCCTCGATGGCCGCGGCAATGAGATTTCGGGGTTGAACATCACCACAACCTCTTCGGGCGACGCTATGTTCCAGAAGCTGGGGCGCCGACTCTTGTTCGATGAGCTCGAAAGTGGCGAAATCAGTTTGACAGGCGCTATTCGAAACCTTACTCTATATCAACCTGAATTCACCGCTGAGGCATCTTCAGGCTATAAGGAATATGCTCTCCTGGCCAACGAAGCGCGCTATGCCGAGATTAGCAATGTACACATCGTTGAGCCGATTATCAACGCTCCTTCTGATTTACGAGGCACATTCGGCGTGATGGCGAACTCGGCCTACAACACGGATATTGTTGGCTGCTCGGTGCTTGATGCCGATGTCGAGCTCCCAACATCCACCGGTGTCGGCGGTTTTGTGAACATCCTTTCCGGCGGCTCGGTGAAGGCATCGGCATTCTCAGGCAAGCTCACCGGTTTGATGCGCGTGGGCGGCATCGCGGTTCAAAACCAAGGCGTGCCCGCTGTGATCAAGGATTGCCATGTCAAGGCCGACATCGCGGGTGAAAGCTCGCTTGGCGGTGTGATGGCATTCTCGTCGCGCTCGGCAATCAGCAACACGCTGGTCGAGGGCTCGATTACGGCAACCGAGCCTGTGGCCGGAAGCGACGACAAGGGCAAGCCCACCCTCCAATATAAAGTGGGAGGTGTTGTCGGCGAGCTTAGCGGATTCAGTTACGACGAGCCTGATGCCGACGATTTCATGGCAATCGAGAACTGCGTCGTAGCGCTCGACGCGATAAACCTCTCTACAGCAGATGAATTTGCCAAAGCAACCGCCGCCCACCGCATTGTTGGCTGGACCTCCATTGATGGTGGCGAGGTGATTGAATGGGTCGAGGACCCCACGTCGACTTCCGACAGCCAGAAGATGAAACCTATTGTTCACCAGCCGGAAGCCGAAAAACGCATTGCTAACAACCACGTCATTTCAGCGCTCGCACCGATAGAAGTTGCCTCGTCGCCCCTTGCCACTGAAGGAGCCGAGGTCGAAGGCGCTGCAGATCAGGCTTGGTTCGTCGGGCTCGGCTACGCGTTTGATGGCGCTTCGAATGAAGAACCTTGGGTGTTAGACTCCGAGCGTCCCGAACTGTTCTTTGAGACGTCGGCTTCCACGGCTCTCTATTTCACAGAGTCGGAAATTGAAGGGGTCGCCGGCACGGAAATTAATGTGCCTCTCGTGTTCCGCGGTATCGAGCCTGATGCAATCATGTTCGGCTCCACCGACGAGCAAGGCGCAGCGATTGCCAATTTTGTTGAGCCGGGCGAAGTAGTGGTGCAACTCATCAAACCGGGCATCTACACCCTCACCGCCACGAACTACTTCAAAACGGCGAGTCTTAAAGTAACGGTCAAGGAGGTTGTCGGCCTCGACCAAATCGGCAACGACGCAGCCGCGCTCATCGATTTCGACGGTTACTCTGTGAAGGCCCAGGGGTGTGCTATCGCGATTTATAACGCGCAGGGACAGCTTGTCGCTTCCGGCAAGGATGCACTCTCTACGGCATCGCTGGTTTCCGGCGTGTATGTGGCCAAAGCCCAGGCTGCTGATGGCACCTCGTCAACACTGAAATTTGCCGCAAAGTAAGGCGGTCAACATATAACAAAAGCAAAGGCGCTGAGATTCAATCGCTCAGCGCCTTTGCTTTTGTATGTGTGATAGGCCGGGGTTATTGGTTGCCGCGGCGCGAGTTTATGTAGCGCAGAAGGCCGTAGACATAGCGGCGCATGCCGGGGCGATAGCCCATTAAGCGGTCGAACCACCCGAGGTGCTTGCTGAAAAGTTTCACGGCGAACCCGACATAAACCATTGCGAAAAGGGTGCCAACGCCGACCACATTCCACAGCCAACGCCCGAAAAACAGGAAGCAGGAGGCCACGGCGAGAATCACAAGCAGGATGTCGATGCGTATTTTGATGTCGGCAAATTGCTTCCCTGTCACTTTGCTGATGGCTGCCGGAAGGCCTTCGCCCGGCATTGTGATCGACGCGCAACGCATCTCCATGGCAATGCCGAATCCCATCACGGTGCATCCGGCGAACTGGGTTATCCCCTGTGCTGCGAGCGTTGTGCAGTCGAGCATGCTTGTAAGGCTCATATTAAGGTCGATTAGCGCTCCAAAGACTATGCCTATCACGAGCTGAAGAAGCTGGATGGGATGGAACCGACGGCGTAGAACCGCGATTTGTCCGACAACGAGGAACGCGTTCAGGATATTGGTGTAGGTGCCGAGTGATAGCGGGGGCACCATCGACTCCTGGCCGGCAAGAGTGAACGCGAGGGGGCACGAAGAGATTACGCTGCTGCCGAGATTTGAACGCACGCACAGCACTACTCCGGCGGTCATAACGTAAAGTGAAAACAAAAGCAGCACATGCTGCCAAATGAATGAAACTGTTTTTTCTTTGCTTGGAACTGAAATTGATGAAATCATTAACTTTGGTTAAGTTGTCTAAATGTACCTATATTTTCCGCGAAGTTACGCAATTTTGCCCATAGTGCGTATCCAAAAACGTCGTAGCCGGGTGCCCGTACCCATTGAAAAAGTTAGAGTTGTCGGCTGAGAATCTCGCGGATTTTCCGTAATTTTGCGTTGAATTTTGCTTAGAAGTTAATTGAGACATTCTCATCTATATATCCTACTGATATTCATGGCATCAATACTCGCGGGGAACCTCTTCTCGCGCGATGGTGTTGATGCCGCTTCGCAGTTGCCTGCCGTAAAGGAACAGGGTGGGGATGCTGCCGACACGGTTGCCGGATGGCTTCGAGATTCTGTCAGGGGGATGTCGTCGGTATCAGTTGATTCGGCTTCTTTTGATTCCGATGGTTTGAAGGTCGGAGGTGACTCTGTCTCTGCCGATTCCCTCGCGGCGTTGTTGCCCGACTCGCTCTTTGCCGCCACCGACTCAATTGAGAAGCCCCGCCAGTCGAAGATCAGGCGGCAGAAGGTCGACCTCGACAACCAGGTGGTTTTCTCCTCGTCCGACTCCATGATTCTCATCGGGCGCCAGACTACTTACATGTATGGCGACGGCAAAGTGGACTATGGCAGCTTGAAACTCACCGCCTCAGAGATTCAGCTCGATTTGGATTCGAGCATCGTCTATGCTTGCGGCACCCCCGACTCAATAGGCGACTTGCAGGGCACCCCAGTGTTTGAAGAGGGGGGCACAAGCTATGAGTCGAAGACGATGCGCTACAATTTCAAATCAAAGCGCGGTTTCATTTCCGACGTGATTACCCAGCAGGGCGAAGGCTATCTCACTGGTGGTAAAACAAAAAAGACCGCCGGGGAGGACTATTATATCCAGGATGGCAAATACACCACTTGCGACAACCACGAGGACCCGCACTTCTGGCTGCAGCTCACCCGGGCCAAGGTGCGCCCGAAAAAGAATATCGTCACCGGGCCGGCCTACATGGTGCTGGCCGGCCTCCCGCTCCCCTTGGCGGTGCCGTTTGGCTACTTCCCTTTCACCGACAAATACGCGTCCGGCGTGATTGTGCCGACTTTTGGCGACGACTACAACCGAGGTTTCTATCTGAGCGACGGCGGCTATTATTTCGCCATAAACGACAACATCGACATGGCCATCACGGGCGAAATCTACACCAAAGGCTCGTGGGGGCTCTCGGCCCAGTCGACCTACAACAAGCGCTACAAGTTCAACGGCCGGTTCAACATCAATTATTTGAAAAGCATCTACGGCGAGAAAGGGGACCCCGACTATTCGACAGCCACTAACTTCCAGGTAATCTGGAGCCACACGCAGGATGCCAAGGCGAACCCCAACATGACGCTCTCGGCTTCGGTGAACTTCACTACCTCGGGCTACACGCGAAATTCGGTAAACTCCTATTATTCGAGCGCGTTCACCGAGAATACAAAGAGCTCGACCGTAAACCTCTCCTACCGATTCCCGCAGTCGAAGTGGTCGATATCGACTTCATTGAACATTTCGCAGCGCACGCAAAACTCCACTCTGGCGATTTCGTTTCCTAACGTCAACGTCACCATGTCGCAAACCAATCCCTTCAAGCGCAAAAAGGCTCTCGGCGATGAAAAATGGTACGAAAAAATCCGCCTTTCCTATTCCGGCCAGTTCCAGAATTCGCTCACCGCACCTCAGGAGGAGTTTTTCCACAAGTCGCTCATAAAGGACTGGCGCAACGGCATGAAGCATAGTGTGCCCATCTCGGCCACCTTTTCGCTGTTCAAATACTTCAATCTCACCCCGTCGATTTCGTTGAACGACCGCATGTACACCCAGAAGGTGCGCCGCTCGTGGGACCCCGTTGCCTCCGCCGAGGTCGCCGACACATCGTATAGCTTCTACAATGTCTGGGATTTCAACGCCTCCATCTCGCTCGACACAAAAATCTACGGTTTCTTCCAACCGCTCCCATTCCTTGGCGACAAGGTGAAGATGATACGCCACGTCCTGACCCCGACAATCTCGTTCTCGGGCGCGCCTGACTTCGGCTCGTCGTTCTTCGGCTATTATGGGCAGTATTCCTATGTCGACCCTCAGGGCAACCGTCAGAAACGCACCTATTCGATGTTCCCCAACGCCCTGTATGGCGTTCCCGGGCAAGGACGCACCGGTGCCGTTTCTGTGTCGCTGGCCAACAACGTAGAGATGAAGGTGAAGACCGACAACGACTCGATAGGCGAAAAGAAAGTGTCGCTCATTGAGAACTTCACCGTGTCGCAGAGCTATAACTTCGCCGCCGACTCGCTGAACTGGAGTAACATCAACACTTCCCTGCTATTGCGTCTTACGAAGCAGTTCAACCTGAGTCTCGCTGCCACATGGGATGTCTACACCTACCAGCTCAACTCATCGGGCAATCCAGTACGCGTCAATGTGCCGCGTTGGAAGGTGGGCAAAGGGCTTGGACGCCTGTCGTCAACGGGTACCTCATTCTCCTACACTTTCAACAACGACACCTTCCGCCGCAAAAAGAAGAACCCCGACGACGCTTCGGGCAACGGCAATGGTCAAAACAATCCGCCACCCGATGATTCCTCAGGATTCGACAACGACTACCTCAACCGCGACACGCGTGGCGGCCGTGGCGGTCACGACCATGGAGCGGGCGACGACCTTGTTCTCGATGCCGACGGCTATGCGCCGTGGACGGTGCCATGGAGCCTCAGCGTGAACTACTCCATCAGCTACTCCTACGGTGCGTTCAACAAGAAGAAGATGGAGTATGATGGCCGAATAACCCAAAACCTCAGTTTGTCGGGCAACATCCGTCCGACCAAAAACTGGGATATATCGGCAACGGCGTCTTACAACTTCGACACGCACCGAATAGCCTACATGAACATAAACATTGGCCGCGACCTCCATTGCTTCGCGATGCGCGCCAGCGTGATTCCCGTGGGCCCCTATAAGAGCTACAACTTCCATATATCAGTGAAATCGTCGTTGCTCAGCGACCTGAAGTACGATAAACGCTCGTCGCGCACGAACGGCATTGAATGGTATTGACGGAGCCGAGGCAACCAAACTTCACAATTAACACCGATTCTTCACACTTCAAAATATGATTACCCAGGAACAACTCAAAGAAGCTGTCGAGCGGAAAACCGCTTTAAAGAAATATCTCGATATCGATTCCAAGAAAATCCAAATCGAGGAGGAGGAACTCCGCACCCATGTTCCCGATTTTTGGGAGCATCCGAAGGAGGCGCAGGCGCAGATGAAAAAAATCAAGGACCTGCAAGCGTGGGTCAACGGCTACCATGATGTGGAAATCGCCGTCGACGAGCTCGCCAACGCCTGGGATTTCTATAAAGAGGAGCTGGTTACCGAAGAGGAACTCGACGCTTTCTATGCCGACGCCATTGCCAAGATTGAGGCGCTGGAGCTTCGCAACATGCTGCGCCGCGAGGAGGACAGCATGGACGTGGTTATCAAAATCAACTCGGGCGCTGGCGGCACTGAGAGTCAGGACTGGGCTTCGATGCTGATGCGCATGTATCTCCGCTACTGCGAGAAACACGGCTACAAGACCTCAGTCGCCAACCTTCTCGAGGGTGATGAGGCGGGCATCAAATCGTGCACCATCAATGTCGAGGGCGACTTTGCCTACGGCTATCTGAAAAGTGAAAACGGGGTTCACCGCCTCGTGCGCGTTTCGCCATACAACGCCCAGGGCAAGCGCATGACATCGTTTGCCTCAGTGTTTGTCACTCCTCTTGTCGACGATTCGATTGATGTGAAAATCGAACCGGCTCTGATGTCGTGGGACACCTTCCGTTCGGGTGGCGCAGGCGGTCAGAACGTCAACAAAGTGGAGTCGGGTGTGCGCCTGCGCTATCAGTACACCGACCCTTACACAGGCGAAAAGGAGGAGATTCTCATTGAGAACACCGAGACCCGCGACCAGCCCAAAAACCGCGAAAACGCCCTGCGTCACCTCCGCTCAATCCTCTATGAGAAGGAGATGAACCACCGCCTCGAGGAGCAGGCGAAAGTTGAGGCCGGGAAGATGAAGATTGAGTGGGGCTCGCAAATCCGCTCATACGTTTTCGACGACCGCCGAGTGAAGGACCATCGCACGGGCTATCAGACCTCCGATGTCGGCGGCGTGATGGACGGCGACATCGACGGCTTCATCAAGGCATACCTTATGGAGTTCGCGGGCACGCAGGAGTAACCCTCGTTTCGTTCAGCACTGAACTATTTTAGGCGGTTAGATAGCTAACCGCCTTTTTTATGCCTGATTAAGGGCTTGCTGCTGGTTAAGGGCT
>CAYTBH010000022.1:0-8122 GCA_964435935.1 uncultured Alistipes sp. | reverse complement strand
GGGGGATTCGTCGGTTTCCGAAAGGCGCTGGCTTGGCGGAACGGCGGCGAGCGCCTGCGGATTGAAACGTTCGCCAAACGCGATGTAGAGCCCGGCATTCGCGAGCTGGGTGGCTTGCGCTGGTTTCCCTCTGAAACCGTGAATAATCCAGGGCTCGGTCGGGCGTAGCTCTTTGCGTAGCGCCAGAAGCGCGTCCTGCGCTTTCACAAGATGGATTATTAACGGAAGGTGGTGCTTCTCGCTAAGAGTAACGTGTCGACGGAATCGTTCGATTTGGGCCTCCAACGATGGGCCTCGCAGCGTGTCGAGGCCGCACTCGCCTATTGCCGCGGCTTCAGGGAGCGACAGCGCTTCCTCGAGCAATTCAAATTCCCGGCTTTCGTCATCCCGTGATGCGGAGATGTGCCATGGGTGGATTCCGGCGGAGAACAGCGCGTCGGGGTGAGCCTGGGCGAATGTCGCCGCGTCCCGCGGTGTGAGCGATATGAGCGCGCCTGGAAGGTTTTCGACCCGATGGGTGTGAATGTCGGGGAGGGAGCGCAGCCGGTCGGGGAGTGGTGGAATCATGGCACAGGGTCGTAGCCGCTGCCTCCCCACGGATGGCAGCGCATGATACGTTTTATTGAGAGCCACGCGCCTTTAACCGGGCCATGCCGGCGCAGCGCTTCAAGGGCATATTCCGAGCATGTCGGGGTGAAGCGACATACCGATGGAAACATTGGCGAAATGCAGTAGCGATAGAACTTCACGAGGAGGATTAGCGGCAATGCGAGCGCCTTAGAGAGTTTGCCGAGTGTTGGAGCCGGTCGCGACATGGCTTTGTATGTGTGAATTGCGCTTCACTCGCCGCCGCGTCGCGGAGTCGTGATTTTTTTTAGCAGTCGTTTCATCGCGTTGTCAACTCGCGAATAAGGCTCGAGACCTTGCGCCACATATATGAAAGCGACATCGGTGGCAGGAACGTCGGCGCCATTGAGCGTGGGGCGGCGCAAGCGATAGGATTCGCGGATTCGGCGGCGCATCAGTACGCGGTCGACCGCTTTGCGTAGCCGCTTTTTGGGCACGGAAATCATGAATTTCATCGGCTCGTCGTCATCCTTGCGGCGGGCGCTCTCGGCATTCCAGACAGCGCGGAGAGGATAGGCCAATGCGCTGCGACAGCCATTGGCCTGGCTGAAAAGCAGGTCGATGGCTGTCTGCGAGCATAATTTGTGTGGCTTACCTAAGCCGAATGTTTTCACAATGTTTCCGCTGTTAAGGGGGGTTATTCCTCTGACGAGTCTTTGAGATGCTCTTTGAGGAAAAGGTCGAGAGCGGCGGTGATTGAAGGCGCTTTAGGGGTGGGCGCTTCAAGGTCGAGGCGCAGGCCGGCATCCTTCACCGCTTTCGCTGTGGCGGCTCCGAGGCAGCCTATCTGCACATCGCCCTGGCCATCCTTGAATTCGGGGAAGTTTTTTAGCAGGGCGTCGATTCCGGCGGGCGAGAAGAAGAGGAGCATGTCGTAGTCAAACTTCTCGTCGGGGGCGAAATCGTTGCTCACCGTGCGATACATCACGGCCTTCGTGTAGTCGATGCCATGCTCGTCGAGCACGTTGGGGGCTCCGTTGTGAACGTCGGAAATGGCAAAGAGATATTTCTCCTTGTTGTGTTTCGTCAGATAGGGGATGAGCTCGTCAAGTTTCCCGGTGAGGCCGTGGAAAATTTTGCGCTTGCGATAAACTATGTATTTCTGCAAGTAGAGCGCGATGGCTTCGGTCGTGCAGAAGTATTTCATTGTGTCGGGAATCGACACGCGCATCTCCTCGCAAAGACGGAAGAAGTGGTCGATAGCGGTGCGAGCGGTGAAGATGATCGCAGTGTAGTCGGCGATGTTGATTTTCTGCTGGCGGAACTCGCGCGCGGAGAGCCCTTCGACTTTGATGAACGGGCGGAAATCAACTTCGACATTGTAGCGCTCGGCAATATCGTAGTAGGGCGACTTGTCGGAACTCGGCTTTGGTTGCGAAACTAATATCTTTTTTACTTTCACGGTAAAGTGCTGAATTGTCAACTTCGTGCTAAATTTTAGGCTGAAGTTGTGAAATTTAACCCATTTACGGTGAGAGATTCAAAAAGAAAGCCTTAATAGCTGGCTTTGCTTTCTTGAATGTCTTGACCGGTATATTTCAGAGCGCAAAGTTACGAATTTTTTCGAAATCTTTGGCCGAAGTGTTAATTAAAAAACTGTAAAACCGATAATCTCGCCACGGCAGATGGCGCGCGCCACCTTTATCAGGGCCGCCGGTGGAAGAATCTCCAAGGCTCCGATGTAAAGGATGAAGTAGATGAGCGAGAATGGCCCCTGGTAGAATATCCTGAAGCCTTTAGCGATGAAAATCAGGCGTGCTGCGACATAGCTGACCGCGCAAACAACCAGCATCGCTCCAGTGAGGGCCGGGTAGAAAAGGGCCACGAGCATCGGGATGGTGATGAGCTGGGCGAGCAACACCGACGATGCGTTCAGGCCGCGCCTCCACTGCGAATTGCGCAATGAATCTGTAAACGCGTAGCCTACAATGCCGAAGGCGGCGAGCTGGAAGATGTAGTAGCTGGCAGTGGCGGCGGTGAGCCATCCGATGACCGACGAGAGGTGGGCGCCGTGGCCGATGAAGCCGAAACTTGCCGTGTTGCCATGCGGAGCAAGCCAGAGGAGGAAGAGTACCGCCGAGAACACGCAGAGTTGAGTGATGAGCAGAAAGTTCGACCGGGTTTCGTTGGCGGTGCGCTCGTCGAAGGCGTTTTCGCGGCGGCGAAGCGACCACAGGTCTTGCGGCAGGGCGTGGAACAGTCGCCTTATGTGGCGCATGTTTAGCGCGAGAAGCACCAGAACTCCCACGATTATGCCCATCACCTGCGGGTCGGTGCCGGCTGTCACCGGGCGCGTTGTGCCAACCATGCCGCGCTCCCATTCCGGGGGGCGGGTGGCGAACATAGCTCTCTGTGCCTGCGAAAGCGGTGCGTCGGCAGCCGCGCAAACCTCGTGGCGCGCAAATTGCTTGCGGGGAGCTTCCCCGAAGGGCGCTCCCCACACTCCGGCGCTGTCAGTCTCTGCGATGGAGGCCGCGGCCGGATTCAGCGTGTTTGCGGTGTCATTTATTGGCATGTGTGCGCTTGTATTCGTCGCGCAGTGTGTCAACAACGTTGATGATGTAGTCGCCGGTCTTTTCGAGTGTCGAGATGATATCCATGTAGTAGATGCCGCTCTGATACTCGTAATGGCGCTCGTTGATGTTCTCCACGTTGGCCGTGCGAAGTTGGTTACGCAGGTTGTTGATCTCGCGCTCGCGGTTGTAGGAACGGAGGATGTCGGGTTCGGTCTGCTTCTCGATGTCGCTAAGGAGCAATATCATGTTCTGCATGGCCTTGTCGACGTAGTTGAACATAGTGTCGACATTGTTGTAGATTTCCTCATTGAAGGTTACTCCGCTCTGCTGTTTGCGAAGCAGGATTTTACCAACGCCCAGAGCGCAGTCGGCAATACTTTCGATTTCGGAGTCTATTGAGAGCATCGACGCTATGCGGCGCTTCGATTCGTTGGAAAGGCGACCTTCGGCGCATCGGTTGAGGTAGTTGGCAATCTCAATTTCCATGCGGTCCGAAATCTCCTCATATTTTTCGAGGCGCGAGTAGGTTTTGTTGAACTCGTCGGAGTTGTCCTTCGTGTGTACTAGTTCGCGAGCCATGGGTAGCATCCGGGCCACTCGTTCGGCAAAAACGTGGATTTCCTTTTCGGCCTGGCTGATGTTAAGCTCGGAGGCCGAGAGGATACCGCCCTGGATGAATTTGAGCTGGAACTCGTCGTCGCCATGGTGCTTGGCCGGAATGAGCCATTCAACGATTTTCACATACAGGTTGGTGAACCAAATCATTATCGAGAGGTTGATGAGGTTGAACACCGTGTGGAACATCGAAAGGCCAAACGACACGCTCACCTGCATGGTGGCGATTACCGACCGATGGTGGAGCACCACACCCTCGTCGGTCGGGAGCGAGTTGGAGTAGAGCTGATTGTAAATGTCGGGGTTAGTGGCTTGCAGGTTGGTTACATAATTATAGAGCGAGGCGGGGTCCCCTTGGCCGATTTCCTCTGTAATCCACGAGTTGAGGTTTACGAAAGGATAGAACACGGCGAGCACCCATAGTGTGCCGAGAAGGTTGAACAGCAGGTGGCCCATTGCTGTTCGCTTCGCTGCCACATTACCGCTCATGGAGGCAAGCAACGGGGTTATGGTGGTTCCTATATTCGAGCCGAGCACAAGCGCGCACGCCAGGTCAAAGGTAATCCACCCCTTCGAGCACATGATTAGCGTGATGGCGAAGGTGGCAGCCGACGATTGGATCACCATCGTCACAATGAGGCCCACGAGGCAGAATATGAGCACCGAACCGAAGCCCATCGACGCGTAGCGCTGCAAGAACGCGAACATCTCCGGGTTGCTTTGGAGGTCAGGCACATACTTGCTGATCATGTCCAGACCCATGAACAGGAATGCGAAACCTATTGTGAACTCACCAATAGACTTTGTGCGGCTCTTGCTCGAAAACAGCAGCGGAATCGCGAGGCCGATGAGCGGAAGCGCGAACGCCGAAATGTCGACTTTGAAGCCGAACAGGGCGATGACCCAGGCGGTGAACGTAGTGCCGACGTTGGCGCCCATAATCACTGCCATCGACTGCGCGAGGGTCATGAGGCCCGCGTTCACGAAGCTCACGACCATCACGGTCGATGCCGAGGAGCTTTGGATGAGCGCCGTGATGAAGAAGCCGGTGACGGTTCCAGTGAAGCGGTTGCGCGTCATTGCCGAAAGAATGTTGCGCAGACGGTCGCCGGCTGCCTTTTGCAGGCCTTCGCTCATCACCTTCATTCCGTAGAGGAAGAGGCCGACGGCACCTAACAGGCCGAGAAAGTCAAGAATGGAGTAGTTCATCTCAGTATGGGATGTGGTTGGTTGTTATCGGCGGTTTTTCTTCTGTTGCTCGCGAAGCATAGCCTGCTGCTGGCGCTGGGCCTCTTCGAGGCGTGCCATAAGGCCCGATTTCTTCTTGGGCTTGGCGGCGTTGGCCTTCATGCGGGCACGCACCTTCTCATCGTTGGTGCAGAGGCGGAAAATCCAGGTTTGCAGAATTGTGATGAGCAGCGAGAGGAAATAGTAGTAGCTCAGACCAGATGCGTAGTCGTTGAAGAAGAAGAGGAACATCACGGGCATGAGGTACATCATCCACTTCATTCCCGGCATTGAGGCCGAGCTGGCCTGGCTCTGCATATTAATATATGTGTAGGCGATATTGGTCGCGGTCATCAGCAGGCAGAACAGGCTGACGTGGTTGCCATACCAGGGAATTGTGAAGGGCAGAGTGAACACATAGTCAGGAGCCGAGAGGTCTTTGGCCCAGAGGAAGCTCTCCCCGCGGAGCTCGATGGCAGAGGGGAAGAACCAGAACATGGCCACGAGAATAGGCATCTGCAGCAGCATCGGCAGGCAGCCGGCCATGGGGCTCGCACCGGCCTGTGAGTAGAGCTGCATTGTCTTTTGGCTGCGCACCATGGCGTTTTCCTGGCCGGGATATTTCTCGTTGATAGCCTTGATTTCGGGCGCGAGCACGCGCATCTTGGCCTGCGAGGTGAAGCTCTTGTAGGTGAGCGGGAACAGGATAATCTTGATGAAGATTGTCAGCAGGAAGATGATGAGGCCGTAGGAGGTGATGAATTTGCTCAGGAACGTGAACACCGGGATGATAATCAGGGTGTTGATCCAGCGGAAGATGGGCCATCCCAGAGGAATGAGGTCGGTGAGGTCGAGCGAGGGATCGTCCTTTTCGGCTTTCAGCTCGTCGCTGAGGTGGTCGAGGAGGGGATAGAGATTCGGACCTAAGAATATGTCGAAGCTGACAGGATTCTCAACGGTAGAGTTATAGTCGATGGTGGCCTTTGCCGAAAGGTCTTTTACGAAATCGGGGTCCCCTTTGAGGTCTTTCGAAGCGACTTCGGCCGAGAGGAACGCCGAGCGGGGAATCATGACTGTCGAGAAGAACTGATTTTTGAAGGCAATCCATTTCAGGCGCTGGTCGAGCTGCTCCTCATGTTCGCCCTGGGCCTCGACGTTGTCGGGCGAGTCGCCGATAAACTTGTAGTAGAGGCCCGAGTTGCGCTCTTCGAATGTGCGTCCCACCTCGTTGCGGTGCATGCGCTGGTGCCATACGAAGTCGGCAGTCGCCACGCTTGGAGGAATGAGTCGGTCCATATCCTGCTGCACAATGTCCATGCGCACAACATAGCTCCCCTTGGGCAAGGTGTAGCGGAGCGCCCAGAAAGCGCCCCCGCCGAGGTCGAGCTTCATCATCACCGTGGTGTCGTTAACCTGCTCGGGTGTGAAGTAGAACTCGCCGGTGTTGAAGCGCTGTGTGGCAGAGGTGAGCACAAAGCTGTATGAGGCATCTGCCGGGCGCATAACCTGCACGAGCGCTGTGTCGATTTCGTCGCTTTTTGCCGATTTCGGGAGGTATGTGTCGTAGTCGAGCAGAGTGGCGCGGGCAATGCGGCCACCTTTTGTCTGCAACTCGAGGTTGATGACATCGTTTTTGAGGCTGACGGTCTGGTCGGTGCCGTTGAGGTGGCGTGCGAAACCGCGGTAGCGGTCGGCATCTTCGAGCGCTTGGCGCAGGTTTTTGAGCGCCGCGCGGCGGTTGTCGAGCGACACGTCGGTGCCAAACTTGCCCGAGGCCACAGTTTCATAGCTGAGAACGGTGTCGAGAGCATGCACTGTGCCGGTGACCGACGCACCGTCGCAAACGAGGTCGATTTTATCGGTTGTGTAGCGGGGTGCGGCCGCGGTGTCGCCGGCGGCAACCATGCGCACCACCGCGGGTACTGATGCCGCTTCGGCTGCCGTCAGGGTGTCAACGGCGAATGTCTTTGTCGGTTCATTGGCGGCCTTGGCGCGTTCGGCCTCCGCCTGTTGCTCCATCTCCTGGATGCGCCGTTCTTGCTGGCCCTTGTTGATGTAGGTGAATCCGAAAATCACCAGGCCCATGAGAACGAATCCTAAAAGGGTGTTTTTGTCCATTTTGCTTTTTGAGGAGGAGTGAGGGGTTTAGCGTGATTATTAATGCGTTAGCGTGTGATGGTTATGCTTTGGGCTCGCTGCCCTTCTGGGCGGCGTAGTCAATCGCCGCGCCTATGAAGCTCATGAAGAGGGGGTGGGGCGAGAGCACGGTCGACGAATATTCGGGGTGGTACTGCGTGCCGAGGAACCAGCGTTTGCCGGGAATCTCAACGATTTCCACAAGGTGGGTCTGCGGGTTTTCGCCCGAGCAAATCATACCTGCCTGTTCAAAGCGGTCGCGGTATTTGTCGTTGAATTCGAAACGATGGCGGTGGCGCTCGCTCACCATGTTTTTCCCGTAGGCTTTGGCGGCGAGCGAGTCGGGCTTGAGCTCGCAGTCGTAAGCTCCCAGGCGCATGGTGCCTCCGAAGTTGGTGATGCTCTTCTGCTCCTCCATAATGTCGATCACCTTGTCGGGTGTGAGAGTGTCCATCTCCGAGGAGTTGGCATCGCGGAGGCCGAGCACGTCGCGGGCAAACTCAATGACCATGCACTGCATTCCGAGGCAGATGCCGAAGGTAGGAACGTCATGCTCGCGGGCCCATTTCAGGGCGGCGAATTTCCCTTCGATGCCGCGGTGGCCGAATCCGGGAGCTATAATCACGCCGTCGAGGGGCGAGAGCAGTTCGTCGGCGTTGCCGTCGTTGAGTTTCTCAGAGTGGATGTAGCGCAGGTCGAGTTTGCGGTCGTTGTAAGTGGCGGCTTGGAACAGGGCCTCGTTGATTGACTTGTAGGCATCCTGGAGCTCCACATATTTGCCGACAAGGCCTATGGTCACCGGTTTCTCAGCGTTGCGCATCTTTTCGAGGAAGCGGAGCCAGGGCGCCATGTCGGGTTCCCCCTCGGGCTTGATTCCGGTTTTGCGAAGCACAATTTCGTCGAGGTGCTGGGCGTGCATCGCCAGGGGCACTTCGTAAATCGAGCTGCAGTCGATTGATTGAATCACGGCATCGGGGGCCACATTGCAGAAAAGCGCGATT
>CAYTBH010000021.1:25942-27261 GCA_964435935.1 uncultured Alistipes sp. | reverse complement strand
CTATATTATATAATGGGGATTGGGCCAAGCGCGCCAATAAGACCGATAGGACCAACCACATCAAACGAACTAATGGGGCCAGTTGGGCCGATTGAGCAAATTGAGAAAAATAGGCAAATTTGAGCGGAGGAAGGTTTGCCTTCGAGCGCGATTGAGGATAGTTTCTGAAAAATTGCCGTATCTTTGTAGATTTATTTAATCGCAAAATAATGAAAGAATACGAACAAATCGCTCTGAAAAACCAGAAAAGAGCACGCGAAATCGTCAACGAGCTCGGCCTTATCGAGTTTTTCGAGAGGAATGGCTGCAAAGCAAACTTAGTAGGTTCCCTGGAGATGGGGCTGCTCGTGAAGCATCTCGACATAGACCTCCACGTTTACTCGCCAGGGCTCACAGAGGAAAAGAGCTTCGGACTGTTTTCAGTCTTATCGAAGACTGACTCAATCAAGGAAATTCGCTGCATTAACGGATTATCAACCGACGAGCATTGCATCGCATGGCATTTGACCTACGAAGACAAGGACAAACGCCCGTGGCAAATAGACATTATCCACATAGAGAGCGGAACGCAATACGACGGCTTTTTCGAGAGAATGGCAGCGCGAATCAAGAAAGCCCTCACTGCAGAACAGCGCGACACGATTCTCAGGTTGAAGTATGAAACCCCGGAAAACGAAACCATCCATGGCGTGGAGTATTACCAGGCTGTAATGGAAGACGGGGTTAGCACAATAGCAGAAATGCGCGAATGGGTAAAAAAGCACAGAAAGCCCGAAGGAAGCTACTGGATGCCAAAATAATCGTCGCATGCCGAGATGACTACCGCAAGCTGAAATATTCGCCAGCAGCTGAAATAACGACTGGATGCAGCCACCTACCATCGCACTCAGGAATAAGCCCTGGAGGCGACTATCAGCGCCGGAGGCGATTATAAGCGAGGAGGGCGAAGCAGCCACTTTGAGCTTGAGCGCCCCCGACGACACACAAAAGTCTAACCGCCCCACTGCGGCCTACAGCAGTGGGGCGGTTAACATTGAACCCGCCTCCACCGCACACCATTCGATAAGCGCAGACCATCTTATAAGCGCTGCCTTCGCAGCAGATATGACGGAGCATTTTTTAGAAAATTTCAGTAGAAAGTCAAATTTAGGGCCGATAAGCACAATAACTCGCAATAACTCAGCAATTTTTCAAAGAAAAAAACATAATCATTTAGACCTTTTAGGCGCTGAGATTGTTATAAAATCAGATAGACGTACGATTGCACGCAAATATCGCAAAGAATCGAAGCGCGAGCAATTGGACAGGGCAGGAGAGCC
>CAYTBH010000021.1:0-25842 GCA_964435935.1 uncultured Alistipes sp. | reverse complement strand
TGTTTGCAAACTTCAATCCAAATATCAGAACTGAAATACACCCATCTGAGTTTGCATTTAGCAACAGCCATTCGTTTACTTACGCAATAGGCGATATGCAATCGCAAATACGCCGAATTCAGTAATGCAAATTTCGGTTTACAAAGCAAGCAATTCGGCGATTAACAAAAGTAGCGGCAAAATTTGCAAAATCGAAAAATACTTTTTACATTTGCAACACCAAAAATCATCATTTTTCTGAGGCAAAAGGAGCCATTACCCCTACCCTAAATTTTCAGTCGACATCTCAGCCCGCTGAATAGACATCAAATTTTCGAATCCCCCCGCGCCTTTCGAAACAATGGAGGATGTGACTACGAATTTTTTGGGATACAGACCACCGAGCCCGGAAAAACTACCAAACAACCGAAACGACAATGGACCTGGTTAACCGACTCAAATTTTTCCTTGAAGAAAATAAAATTGCCATATCGCAATTTGCTGACAAATGTCGCATACCGCGTCCTACCCTGTCGCAAATATTGAACGGGAGAAACAAAAAGGTATCCGACGAGCTAATCACCAAAATTCACGAAGCCTACCCCGACTTATCAGTCTTATGGCTGATGTTTGGCGAGGGAGAGATGGTGACGAGCGCGAATACGCGATTCTCAGAGCCTTCAAATGCACTTTATGGCACCGATTCCGACAGCCAACAAATTGGTATAGAATCACTTGACCCCAACGAATCATCCGATTCAGCATTACAAGAAAAATCCTCAGAAAAAATTTCAAGCCTCGAATCAGCTCACAACGAGTTCAAAAACTATTCGGCGGCCTCAAATCCCAACCTCAACACCGCACCGCAATCACCATCTCCTCAATCTACGACGTCTCAACATTCGTCACCGCAGTCAAACTATGGCGGAAGTCAGAGATACGGACTTGCGCTTGACGAAAACGAACGACGTATCCATGGAGCGCCCCAGTCTTTGAATCAGGCCATCAACGGAGAGCTAAACTTCGCAGCCGGATATGACCATCAGTCGGACTTCAATGACGGATCGGAGTTCGGCGAGGGGAAGAAATTCACGAATCGCAATGAAACACCGCAAGCTGTCCCCAGCGAAAATCAGGGTTATGGACCCGAAAACGCTCGGCGAAGCTATTATAACGGCAGGCAGGTTAATCCTGATATTGAAACAAATGGTCAGCCTGCACATGACGACCGCCAGCCACGCGGCAATGGCGAATATGCCTCAATCGAGTTTATGACCTCGCTGACAGACGCAGCGCACCCCGAGGGCCAATCGAGCGATGAGCGGCCTATTGAGCCCCTGGAGGCGGCTTCTGACCGCGACTCAGGAAGCACACTCTCAATACCGACACTCGCAGGAAAAAAGATTACGAATATCGTGGTTTTCTACTCTGACAACTCATTTCAGTCGTTCCTACCCTCTTCGATTTGAGAAGAATCTGAATAGCAGATTCACGCTTCAACACTCAACCACAATCAGCGCGAAGCTGACTGAAAAAGCTAAGCAATCAGCCTTTGGAAACAACTCGCAAAGGCTGATTGCTTTATTATTTTGGGGGAGGAGAATCTCAAAACCGGGAAAAACTCAGTCGCGTTCGAGTACAAACTGAACCGTCGAGGGAGAAACTTGCACATTGCGATAGTACGGGGGCACAACGCCAACCTGAACCGGCAGAACGGCCGAAGAAGCACCCGCCCCATCGCTGCGAAGCGCGATGTCGTTGGCCGACGAAGGGAAGTCGACGAACGCGCATACCGGCGTGTTTTCGGCACTATAAAGGCTTTTAGGAATCAGGAACGAGATGTCAACTACCGAAGGAAACGGGACGAGTCTGTGCCCCTTAGGCGTGTTCAACACCTGCAATTCAACGCGTCGGGTTTTGCTTACGAGAGGCTCAACAGGAACCGAAACTCGCACTGAAGCAGGGATTGCCCTCATGCCAGCCGGAACCGAGAGCTTAGCCTCGACAATTGTCGAGTCGGCCAAATCGCGCAAAACAATCGGAGCGGTCGAAAGCTCTTTGATGGCATACAGCTCGGATGAATTCGAGAACAGCATCACCGAGTCGGGAGTCATCGTAATGGGGCCATACTGGATAAACTGCGGCTTAGTATAAGCATCCACATCAATATGAACCTTGGTCTTGACTCCGGCATTGCGCGTGTATTCAATTTTGATAGAATCGGGGCGCACGGCCAAGATTGTCGCATTGGGGCCGAAAACACCCCTCACCGACGAATTCAGCTGATTAACGGAATAGATGAGTGTGTGGTCGTCAGACTTCAAAAAATCGTCGAAGTCAAGACGCACCTGCGGCATCTCGCCCCAACCAAATTTCACGAGCGCGCTCTCCTTATCCTTGACAGTGACATTAACCATCGTAGTCGCTCCCGATATGATAGTCACATTTTCGGGGAAGTCGGCCAACGTCACCGGCAACTTGAAATCGTGCTGCACCTCGTCGTTGATGGCCATAAGAAACCAGAACGCCGTAGAGATAGCGAGGAATACTAAAAAAGTAAGGGCATTGCGCCCCGTGTTAGAGCGCAATCCCCTTTTAAACAGTTCATAACGTTGCTTCAGAGTCATAGACTACACAGAACGCATTTAATTGCAATGCTCCGGCTTCGGCCGGCGGCTTATCGGGAAAAACGGGCTGATTCAAGCCTTAGGCGTTTCCCTTGGCAGCCTGCTGTTCCTGAGCGTCGGCAGCTGAAGGATAAACCGAACCCTTGTCGATTTTGATTTTCACACCGTCGGCAATCGAAACAATGAAGGCGTTCTCCTTCACTTCGCAGATTTTGCCGTAGATGCCGCCTGCAGTGATGATGTTGTCGCCTTTCGAAAGCCCTTCGCGGAACTTCTTGATTTCCTTCTGGCGTTTCTGCTGCGGACGAATCATCAGGAAATAGAAAATCGCGATGAGCGCCACAATCATAATCATTGACGACCATCCACCGGCAGCGTCAGGAGATGCCTGAAGAGAGATAAGATTCTGTAACATGATATGTTGATTTTTAAATTAATATTCTGATGGTTGTGGTGAACCAGGCGCGATCATTTGTTAATCACGCCGGTTTCTTTAAGGTAGTTTGTGATAGAGAACAGCATGCCGTTGACAAACTGACCGCTGCGGGGCGAGCTATAGTAGTTAGCAATCTCGACGTACTCGTTGATGGTCACCGGGATAGGAATCAACGGATAGTGGACCAACTCGGCAATCGCAGCCAGCAGAATCACGATATCCATAAACGCAAGGCGCTCTGGATCCCATTGCGAACCGTTGACAAACCTATCGATATATCCTCGGAACTCCTCGCGGCCTTTAACTGCATACATGAACAGATCGGGACCGAAGCGCTTGTCATCATCGTCCTTGAAGAAGGGAAGCAACTCAATGTCGCCATTGCCTTTGGCGCCCATCTGCTTTATTGTTTTCAGCGTGAAAGTGCCTATGATGGCAAGGTCGTCATTCCAATAAACAGATTTGGCTTCAAGAGCCTCGGCCAAAGCGTCGGAGGGGAATACGACCGATTTGAGAAGATGGCGCCACAGATCGCAGTCGGAAGCAAGCGTGGCAGCCTCTTCAGAGCGCATATATTCCTGATAAATTTCCGAGGAGCGAATTTTGTCCATCAGGTCCTTAACAAGGAAGAAATCCTCCTCCCAACCCACGGGGTGCTTTTTGAGATACTCAACCATGTCGGGGTTATTCCTGATAGCCTCAACATAAAGGTTATCCACGAAGCGGGTGTTGGGATTCAAATCCTCGGGCGAGGGGCAATATTTTTCCTTGGCGGCCTCGAGTCGGTCGCGCTCATAATCGGTAATTGCTACCGGGAGGTAAAGCAGCGCGTGATATAAGTCGTAGGCTTTACGAAGTGAATCTTCAAGAGATTTTGAAGCGGAAGCGAGCGAACTGCGCACATCGACAAACTCCTCGATGGTGCGGACAGCCATCTCTACACCCTCTTTAAAACCTGCGCTTGAGAAATTTTTATTCTTGCGGGCCGCTTCGAGCACAACCGAGTCCTTGGCAACGATAGTGTTCAGCACCACGCTCCAAAAGCGGGCTTCATCGGCCATCTCGGTCTTACGCTTCTTTTTGAAATCAGTGAATACAGCCGACTGGGTTATAAGGCCGTAGAGGCGAATTAGCGCGGGGTCGAAGTCACCAATCGTTTCCGACCCCTTGCCAATGAGTTCGCGAATGGTCGAATCAGTGCTGAGCGCTTTGGCGAGCTTGTTCTCCGAAAGCATGTTGGAGTACTTGAGCGTATCCATCGGGGATGACGCGCCGGGGCCTTTGACATTATACCCCGAAAGCTCGAGAACAAGCAGCAGCAGGTCATGGTAAAGCGAAAGTGCATATTTTCCGTCGTTTGTATCCCTCGCGGGGGTGGTTACGACTTGAAAATCGTTGCGTGTAAGCAGATAAGAGTAAAGCATCTGCACAACCTTAATCCTTATCAAAATTCGATTTACCATCTTCTAAAAACTTAGTTGTATAAGAGGTTGAGTGGCGCTCTGTCGCGACAGGGCGGATAATTCGGGGCAAAGTTACGAAAATAATCCGGGAAACGCTATGCGAAACCCGGATTATTTAACTTTACGGAGGTTTGGCAAGCGGTTACTCCAAACCCGTGTTAAAGATGCCCCGCATTAGCCTTGGGCAAAACTCTGGCTGTTCAGGATGGGGTTTCGGCGGAGTTTTCCGACGTATCGCCAGCCGTAGTCGCTGCGTTCTCGTCAACAGAGGGAGCGTCTTCACGCATGGCGGGATCATCGGTAACCAATGCGTTCCAGCCCTGGGCACGAATAGGTATCTCGCCACCGTCGCGGGTCACCATCGCGCAACCGAGCGAAGGAGCCGTGATATGACCTATTACTTTCACTCCGGGCACTTTCTTGATTTCCTCATGGGCGTGCAGCGGTATGGTGAACAAGAGCTCATAGTCTTCGCCGCCGTTCATGGCCGCCGTAACGAGATTCATGTTCAGCTCCTCTGCCATGACAGCCGTCTGGTAATCAATGGGAATGCGGTCTTCATACACGCGGCATCCAACGTTGCTGGCCTTGCATATATGGAGCAACTCCGACGACAGTCCATCGGAAACATCCATCATCGAAGTTGGCTTGATTCCGGCCTTTGCGAGAGCCTCAATGATGTCGCGGCGCGCCTCGGGCTTAAGCTGTCGTTCGAGCAGATATTCCTTGCCTTGGAACTGGGGCTGGAAGTCAGTCTGACCGGCTGAGGCAACCTTCTCCCTTTCAAGTAGCTGCAAGCCCATATATGCCGCGCCAAGGTCGCCGGAAACGCAAATCAAGTCAGTATCCTTCGCTCCCGAGCGATAGACCGCCCCACCCTTTGCCACAGAGCCTATGGCAGTTACGGAAATCAGCAATCCAGAGCGCGAAGAAGTAGTGTCGCCTCCAACGAGGTCAACGCCGTAGACTTCGCATGCAAGACGCATGCCGGCATAGAGCTGTTCGATATGCTCGACAGTGAACCGGCGGGAGATCGCGAGGGAAACAGTGATTTGCGAGGGCACTCCACCCATGGCGTATATATCCGAAAGATTCACCACCACGGCTTTATAGCCGAGATGTTTCAAGGGCATATACGTCAGGTCGAAGTGCACACCCTCCACGAGAAGGTCGGTCGACACCAACACCTCGCGGTCCGGGCCAAAATCGAGCACGGCGCAGTCATCGCCAACCCCCTTTACTGTCGAAGGGCTTTTCAGTTCTATATCCTTCGTAAGCCGGTCAATCAGCCCAAACTCGCCAAGAGTCGAAATTTCGGTTTCTTCCATTTTAGAGGCGCGCTACGAGTTCATGCACAAGCATCTTTGTGACAGGCTCGGCTGTTTTGGCAGCCATCTGAACCTCTTCGTGGGTCGGGACCTGGGTGACATCCTTTCCTCCGAGGTCAGTGATGACCGAAAGACCGAAAACCTCCATGCCGCCATGATTTGCGACGATAACCTCGGGAACTGTAGACATACCCACGGCATCGCCACCGATGATGCGGAAATACTCGTATTCGGCAGGGGTCTCAAACGTAGGCCCGGTTGTGCCCACATAAACGCCGTGCATGAGTCGGATACCCTTTTCGGCGGCAACATCATCGGCAATCTTAACGAGACGTTTGCTGTAGGCCTCGGTCATAGCCGGGAATCGCACTCCGAGCTCATTGTAGTTCTTGCCGCGTAGCGGGTTCTCTGGGAACAGGTTTATATGGTCGGTGATAATCATGACATCGCCAACGAGGAATTCCTTGTTCATGCCACCAGCCGCGTTTGAAACAATGAGGGTTTCCACACCCAAAGCGCGCATCACGCGAACGGGGAATGTCACGGTCTTCATGTCGTAGCCCTCGTAATAGTGGAAACGACCCTGCATAGCCATGACGCGCTTTCCGGCCAGAGTGCCGAAAATGAAATTACCGCTGTGCCCCTCGACAGTCGACACCGGGAAATTGGGAATCTCAGTATATGGGATAACGGTTTTATCCTCGATAAGGTCGGCAATAGGGCCAAGACCCGTACCGAGAATTATTGCCACCTTGGGCATATCGGCTACTTTTGAGCGGAGGAATTCCGCAGTCTGGTTGATTTTTTCTAACATTGTGTTCAGGGTATTTATTTAGCGGAGAAACCGCGGAGTTGAAACGTTGAAGCGAATGAGTTTGTTCGTCATTGCAGTTGCAGTGATGCGTCACCGAACAGCGGAGAAATTATTTGATGGCGTTCAACAGTGCCTTCTGAATTTCTATATCGAACGAGTCCACGTTATGCGGGTCAAACTTCACCTTTATCGGGAGATAGTAGATGCAGCTTTTAAGGCTTTCAGGGAAATTGGGGTTAGCTGCCAGGCGGACAGCGTCTTTTTCAGTGGTGATAATCAACCTGCGCTCACCGGTCAGGCGCCCATATAGGCGCTGAATGGTTTCCATGTCGCGCTTTGTGAAATTGTGGTGGTCGGGATAGAATTTCACTTTCACTTTTGCCTGGAAACTTCTCACATATTTCACCAGCGGCTTGGGATTGGCGATTCCGGCAAGAACCATGACCATGTCGGCCTTAGTGAGCCACGACAGATGAGGTGGTGCCGGAGCGCTCTCGGGGAAGAGGGGCACCAAAGCGCCATATTCGTAACTCGAGAAAAACAATTTTTGATATGGGAATAACTTCAAATTGTTTTTGAATATCCTATATTCCAAGGCCTTCAACTGAGGAGGGCATTTTGTAACCACCACCAGGTCGGCGCGGTAAATGGCGCTATGGGGCTCGCGCAACCGCCCATACGGCAGGAGCTTATCCTCGAAAATAGGGTTCGAGAACTCAGTAAGCACGACTGACACCGTTGGCTTAACATAGCGATGCTGGAAGGCGTCGTCGAGCACAATCAAATCAATCTTCGGGTCGATGCGTAGCAGCTCCTCGATGCCCACACAGCGGTCCTCGCATACGGCGACAGTGACATCGTTACCGAATTTGCGATAGATCTGATAAGGTTCGTCGCCTATATCCTCGGGTGTCGAGCGACGGGTCGCGAGCACAAATCCTTTAGTTTTGCGCTTGTAGCCACGGCTCAGCATCCCGATGCGGTATTTGAACTTAAGCAGGTCGAGGACGTACTCGGTGTGCGGAGTCTTACCCGTGCCTCCGGCAACAATATTGCCGACGACAACAACCGGCACCCCGAACTCGCGCTGCTTCAACACGCGCCATTTAAACATAAGATTCCTCAGTCCCACCCCGAACCCATAGAGCTTCGAAAGCGGGAGCAAAACACAAGTCGATAGGAATCTGTTTGCCAACTGAGGATAAAATTATGCTTTGCGCGATGCGATAGTTATCAAGTTGTTATTCGATGATAGGGAGCGTGGCCCTTGCCTGAACAGGGTCGAGTTCGGAGAGCCTCTTTACATGGTCGTATATCGGATATGCCGACCCGAGCTCGCTTTTCAACGCTTTGAGCTTCATCTGTGAGTCGAGCTCGGCGATGATAGCCATGAAGTCCTTTTTCGGATTGGGGTATGAAACCACCTGGTATTTCTTAAAGCCTAAGTCCTTGGCCAAAGCCTCAACAGCGTCGGTGAGGTTGCCGAGATTGTCGACAAGCCCGATAGCGAGTGCGTCGGTGGCCGCCCAAACGCGACCTTCGCCGATAGCTTTGATTGAATCCTGCGGGACACCGCGTCCTTCTGCGCAACGGGAGGTAAACAACTCGTAACCACGGTTGAGTGTCGACTGCATCTGTTTGCGCTGGAAGGGGGTAACCTCGCGCACAACCGTCGGGAATGCTCCGTTGGCGTTCGTTGTCACGAAATCAAAGTTGAGGCCCAGCTTGTCGGTCAGGAGCTCCTTGGCACAAGGCAGCATGCCGAAAATGCCAATAGAGCCTGTGAGAGTGGTTGAATCGGCAAATATCTTTTCTGCACCGCACGAAATGTAGTAGCCACCCGACGCAGCGTAATCGCCCATCGAAACATAGAACTTCTTTCCCTTCTGTTTCAGCACCTCGAGTGCCTCCCAAATCTGTTCGGAAGCAAATGCCGATCCGCCGCCTGAATTCACGCGGAGCACAAGGGCGGCAATGTCGTCATCCTCGGCAATGTCGAGAATGTCGGGAACAACGCGGGAGCTGGCAATGCCTTCGCGGCCATCTTCGGTGATGTCGCCAGCCGCATAGTAAACCGCGATTTTATTCTTGTTAGATTTTTCGTGAGGCACTTCCGCGGTCGATAGATAGTCGCGGAAACTGATGGTGCGCAGGTCGTCATCCTCCTTGGTGCCGGTTTTCTCCTTCAGGAATTCTTCAACCTGGTGGCGATAGCGGAGCTCATCGGCATAATTATGTTTCACAAATTCCTCGGGAGACCACGCCAAGGTGTAAAGCGAGTCGGCAAACTGGTTGATTTCAGCAGCTGGGATGCCGCGCCCGGAGGAAATCTGCCCTACTACGCACTTCCACAGAGCGTCGAGATAAACCTGCGTTTGCATGCGGCTTGGTTCGCTCATCGAGGTGAGGGTGAACGGTTCAACGGCACTCTTGTAGGTGCCCACTTTGAACACCTGCATCTCAACTCCGATCTTTTCGAGCAGTCCTTTATAAAATACCACAGAGCCACCAATGCCGTGAATGTCAATCATTCCGGCGGGATTCAGGAAAACATGGTCAGCCTCTGAAGCAACATAATAGTCACCCTGCGAAAAGTTGTCAGCGTATGCCACAACCCATTTGCCCGATGAGCGGAAATCGGCCAGCGCCTCCACAATCTCCTGGCGGGTCGCGATTCCGGCCTCAGAGCCAACACAATCGAGATAAACGCCTTCGATGCGCTTATCCTCCTTGGCAGCCGCGAGCGATTTGACTATATCGTCGAGTGTGATTCCGCTCTTGCTGCCGTTGATGAGCGAGAAAAAGTCGGGATTCGAGGCACGCTCCTCAATGACATTTTCGAGCGCAATGACGAGCACTGTGTTGTTCTTGACATCGGCAACCGACTGCGACATGCCGATAGTTGCCATAATCGAGCCTGCCATCATCATGACTCCGATGATGAAAAGGAGCATCATCGACACCCAAAATGCGGTGAGGGCTCCGAGAAATGAGATGAAATATTTTTTTAACATGGTGGAAATTCCTCTGTGTTGATGTAATGAATGGCATCGCAGCAGCATAGCACTACTTTTCCGCCAACAAAAATATGACAAATCGCGCTCTTACGCAAATTATTATTAAACAGATTGCCAAATAGGCCAAAATTCTCAGATTCAGAACTCACTCGTGAAGTGGAAACGAATCTTTGGGAAGTCGGCCTGGGCCATCTGCAACACATAATTTGAGTCGGCGAGGAACACGTCGCGTCCATCACGGTCAACAGCCATAAACTGCTGCTTGCGGCGTTTGAAAGCCGAAAGCGCCTCTTCGTCGTCGCTCTCAATCCAGCACGCCTTGTAAAGCGAGATTGGTTCCCAGCGGCATTGCGCGCCGTATTCGTGGAGCAATCGATATTGAATGACCTCGAACTGAAGCTGACCGACAGTGCCGATGAGTTTGCGCCCGTTGAACTGGTTGACAAACATTTGCGCCACGCCCTCGTCCATTAGCTGCTGAATACCTTTTTCGAGTTGCTTTGCCTTCATCGGGTCGGTATTCTCGATGTATTTGAACATCTCAGGCGAGAACGAGGGGAGCCCCTTGAAATGAAGGGTTTCGCCCGAAGTCAGGGTGTCGCCGATTTTGAAGCTGCCAGTATCCGGCAGACCGACAATGTCGCCGGGATAAGCCTCGTCGACAATGCTCTTTTTCTGAGCCATGAACGCAGTCGGGGCTGCGAAACGCATCATTTTGCCCGACCGCACATGCTTATAGTTGGCATTGCGCTCAAACTTGCCGGAGCAAACTTTCACGAAGGCGATGCACGAGCGGTGGTTGGGATCCATATTGGCGTGAATCTTAAACACGAATCCTGAAAATGGCTCCTCTTCGGGCTTAATCAGGCGCTCTTCGGCCTGAGTCGGACGCGGTGTGGGGGCTATCTTAACGAAGCAGTCGAGCAACTCCTTCACGCCGAATGTGTTGAGAGCCGACCCGAAGAAAACCGGGGCGAGCTTCCCCTCGAGATACTGGTTCACATCGAATTCGGGATACACACCCTCAATAAGGTCGAGGTCCTCTCTCAGCTTTTTGGCGTCGGCCTCCCCTACCGCTTCGTCGATTCTGGAGTCTGAAAGGTCAGTAATCTCCACTCGCTCTGAGACTTTTTGCTTGTCGGGCTTGAATAAATCGAGCGTGTGCTCGAAAATGTTGTACACGCCCTTGAACTTCGCGCCAATGTTGATGGGCCAGGAAAGCGGACGAACGCTGATTTTCAACTCGGCTTCAAGCTCGTCGAGGATATCAAACGGGTCGCGGCCTTCGCGGTCGAGCTTGTTCACGAATATGATAACGGGAGTGTTGCGCATGCGGCACACCTCCATCAGCTTGCGGGTCTGCTGTTCGACGCCCTTGGCAACGTCAACGACAATGATTACCGAGTCAACGGCTGTCAACGTGCGGTAGGTGTCTTCTGCAAAGTCTTGGTGACCGGGGGTGTCGAGAATGTTGATTTTGTAGTCGCCATAGTTAAATCCCATGACCGACGTAGCCACCGAAATGCCGCGCTGCTTTTCGATTTCCATCCAGTCGGAAGTGGCGGTCTTTTTAATCTTGTTCGACTTTACAGCACCGGCCACATGAATGGCGCCGCCGAACAGAAGCAGTTTCTCAGTCAGGGTTGTTTTACCGGCGTCGGGGTGCGAGATAATCGCGAAAGTGCGCCGTTTTTGTATTTCGTCCGTGAGACTCACAGTGAATTATTTTATTTGTTGAGAATTAATTGTATGCAATCGGCAAGCGCTTCTTCCCAATGAGGAATTTCAACGCCATATGTAGCCTTGATGCGCGAACGGTCGAGAATGCTGTACGACGGGCGCGATGCCGGCGTCGGATAATCTTCGGTAGGAATCGGGATTACAGAGACGTTTTTACCGGCCAAACGCAGAATGGCCTTTGCGAAATCATACCAGGAAGCAGCCCCCTCGTTGGTGAAATGGTAAATACCTGCCACCCATTGATGCGACTTCAGAATGGCCAGAATGGCCGCTGCCAAGTCGCGGGCGTAGGTCGGAGTGCCGATCTGGTCGCAAACCACGCGGATTTTATTCTGTTTTTCAGCGAGTCGCAGGATGGTTTTAACAAAGTTATGCCCTGTTTCAGAGTATAACCACGCTGTGCGTATGATTATACTGTCGGGAGCGAGAGCGAGTAAAGCCGTCTCGCCTTTGCGCTTCGTGGTGCCGTATTGCGAGATGGGGTTTACTTTGTCAGACTCCCTATAAGGGCGGTGGTTGGTACCGTCAAACACATAATCGGTTGACATATGGATTATTTTCGCGCCGAGAAGGTCGGCAGCCGCGGCAAGATTTTTCACCGCGTCGATATTGACGAGCGCGCATTCGCGTTTCTCCTCTTCGGCCCGGTCAACAGCCGTGTAGGCCGCGCAGTTCACGATATGCGTTACCTCGTTGTCGCGGATAAATCGCTCAACGGCTTCAGCATCAGTGAGGTCGAGTTCCTCTTTGCCCGTGTATATTACATCTCCCGGCATTTCCCGGTCAAGAAGGGTGCGAAGGGCCGTACCAAGCTGGCCATTAGCCCCTGTAACCAAAACTTTCATTCCAATTAAGGCTGATTGATTTGTTTCGCGAAGTTACGAAATTTCGCCGTTATTTCCCAACTGGGCACGTTCGTGAAATGCGCAGCGCGCGGCTCTCTTGGGTTTTTAGTGAAAAAGCGCTAACTTTGCGATACTAAAACGCATAAGAACAATGTTACAGTTCATAACATCACCGAGCTCGGCCACACCCCAGGTCGAACAAGCAGCCAAAGCTATAGAAGGCGGAAGCTCTTGGATTGAGATTTCGGCCGGCGACGGGATGGAAGCCGTGGCCGCCCAACTTGTCGAGCGCTTCAAGGGGGAAGATATATTCCTTGTGCTTCCCGACGATGTCGCTCTCGTTGACAAACTGCGCGTCCATGGGGTCGTACTTTCGTCTGCCGACCCCAAGCATGTGGCCGAGACACGCGAGAACCTTGGCCCCCATGCCGTAATCGGAGTGAGAGTTAAGTCGGCTGGCGAAGCAGCCGCCCTCCGCGCTATCGACGTTGACTATATTATATATTGTGTCCCCTCGGAAAGTGAAAAGGCCGTTTTGGCATGGACTGAATTCAAAAAGGAGCTCGAAGCTGCCCAAGTGCCTTTCCACACTGTCGCATCGGGCGAATTCACCCCACCCACGGCTGCAGCTCTGCGTGCAGCCGGCGCTGCGGGCGTTGCAGTGTCGACCGCGATTGCCGATGCCTCAGACCCAGTGAAAGCGACAGCACTCTTCATTGACGCTCTCAATAGCTAAACAACAATCATGGCAACGAAATTCATAGGTATTATACCAGCCCGATATGCCTCAACGAGGTTTCCCGGCAAACCATTGGCCGACCTCGGAGGAATGACCGTTATCGAACGAGTTTATCGCCGCGCCGCCTCGGCACTTCCCGAGGTGGCCGTCGCCACCGACGACAAGCGCATCTTTGACGCGGTCGAGGCCTTTGGCGGAAAAGCAGTCATGACCTCATCGGAACACCGTAGCGGAACCGACCGTTGCCGCGAGGCATACGAGAACCTCAAATCTGATGCCGACGTGGTTATCAACATCCAGGGCGACGAACCTTTCATTGACCCCACCCAGCTGCGCCAATTGGCGGCTTGCTTCGAGGACGAAAGTGTCGACATTGCCACGCTCGTGCGTCCGTTTCCTGCAGACAAGCCATACGAGATGCTCGAGAATCCGAACACGCCTAAGGTGGCAGTCTCGCCGGCGATGGATGCCCTGCTCTTTTCGCGCTCAGTTATCCCATATATCAGAGGCGTTGAAAAAAGTGAATGGCCGGCCAAGCACCAGTTCTACACCCACATCGGCCTCTACGCTTACCGCGCCAAAACATTGAAAGAGATTACCCGCCTCCCCCAGTCGCCGCTCGAACTTGCCGAGTCACTTGAGCAACTCAGATGGCTCGAAAATGGCTACCGCATCCGAGTTGCCGTGTCCGACTGCCCGACTATCGGCATCGACACCCCCGCGGATCTCGAAGCGGCTCGAAAATTTCTTTTGCAACAAAAGTCATGAGCGAAAGACCCGACAGACATACCGCGCCGCACATCGCGGGTTTTGGAAAGTTCGACATTCCCCGCCCGACGAGCCTCACATTGGCCAACGGCACAACTCTCTATGTTCTCGACCGCGGAGACATTCCAGTTTGCAGGCTCACGGCATGCTGGAACGCGGGGCGTGCCGATATGCCGTCAATCCCGGCACTCGTCGTTGCCACAAACGCCATGCGATGCGGCACAACTGCCCTATCTGAAGACGAAATTGCCGAAGTTCTTGAGTTTAACGGTGCGTGGCTTCGTTGCAACGCCGACAACCATTCATCCTTTGTCACTCTATACTCTCTTAACAAGACATTTGGCAAGGTAATTCCGATTGTTGCCGACATGCTGCGCGATGCCGCATTGGAGTCAAAAGTCCTTGACTCCCAGCGTTCAAAAACCGCAGCGCAGGTCGACATAAAGAATCGCCGAGTAAATGTCAAGGCCGAATATCTCTATAACGAGCTTTTTTACGGTCCCGAGTCCCCGCTCGCACGTCATTACAATGGAGCCGAGGTGTTAGCAACCAGCGACAACGAGATACGCGTTGCCTATCAGCGGCTTTACCGAGGGGTAAAACCCACTTTTTTCCTTGCCGGCAGAATCTCCGACACCATCCTCGACAATGCCATTGAGGCTCTGGGCGAAATCCCGTTCGGCGAGGTTCCAAACCCTGCTGAGCGCGTGATTGTGCCTGCACCGCCCCACAATGCCAGCTTTACGTCGCGGGCACAGGACGACGAGTCATTGCAGACCGCTATAAAGACCGGACTCCCGACTATAGGCCGCGACCATCCCGATTTCGACAAACTGCGTGTGGCGGTGATGCTCTTAGGGGGGTATTTCGGAAGCCGCCTGATGACGAACATCCGCGAAGACAAAGGCTACACCTACGGAATCACAGCCGCCTTAAATGGAGCTCCCGAAGGTGCGGCCGTGGAAATTGCGTGCCAGACCGACAACCGCTTCACCCACGATGTATTAGCTGAAATTGACAAGGAAATAGCCAAACTTGCCAACGAGCCGGTCCCAGATGAAGAACTTGAATCGGCCCGTAATATCCTCATCTCATCAATGGCCGGAGTCACCGACACCCCTTTCAGCATCGCCGACTATCTGGTGACACTTCACACTCTCGACCTTGGCCCCGAACATTTCGGCAGGCAACTCGAAGCGGTGCGCGCCGTGACACCGGCAGAAATTAACCGACTCACGGCGGAGTACATCGCTTCGGCTCCCAAAATCACCGCTCTTGCGGGAAATTTCAAATAACGAACCCACCACCCCGATTATGACCCAGACTGAAAAAGAATTTGACGCGGCTATCGAGCTCTGCCGCAACGTGTACGCGGCCAAACTCCGCGACTATGGTGCCTCATGGCGGCTTATGCGTCCAACATCGCTCACCGATCAGATTCTCATTAAGGCCGACCGCATCCGCTCGCTTGAAACAAAGGGTGTCGCGAAGGTTGACGAAGGCATCCTTGACGGGTTCGTGGCAATTGTGAACTATGGCATTATCGCCTTAATTCAGCTTAAGCTCGGGTTTGCCTCGGGCAAGGACATCTCGATTGAGGAAGCAATGCGCCTCTACGACGAATTTATGGGGCAAACCCGCTCGCTGATGCTTGCCAAGAACCACGACTACGACGAGGCTTGGAGAAAAATGCGAGTCAGCTCATACACCGACCTCATTCTCATGAAACTGATGCGCACCAAGGAAATCGAGGACCACCGCGGAGTGACATTTGTTTCGGAGGGTGTTGACGCGAACTATATGGATATGGTAAACTACGCCATATTCGGAATTATCAAACTGACCAACAATTAATCATGGCAATTTCGCACAAGCCATTTAAAGAATCTGGCTGGTTTCCCGTTGTTGTGTGGCTCCTTCGTCTCGTTGTTGGCGGGGTGTTTGTAATGTCGGGATTGGTAAAGGCCGTTGATCTTTGGGGCTTTGTGTTCAAGCTTGAGGAGTATGCCGTTTCATTCGGCTTCCCTCAGCCCCGCTCCGTCATGGTGATGATGGCGTTGTTCGTCGCCGGCTATGAGTTCCTCTTCGGATTTTTCCTCGCTACCGGGTGCTTCAAACGGGCCGCGCCCTGGGGGCTGATGCTTATGATGGGGGTTTTGTTGCCATTGACTCTCTACATCGCTTTATTCTCGCCTGTGAGCGACTGCGGATGCTTCGGCGATTTTATAATACTCTCAAACACAGCCACGTTTGTCAAGAATCTGTTTTTGACCGCCGCAATTGGGCTTCTGCTTCTATGGAATCCCAAGGTGCGCTCCGGGTTGTTCGCTCCCGCTTTACAATGGATGGTCGGTGTATGGATGGGGTTATACCTGATTATCATCGCGCTCTACGGCTACAACGTGCAGCCTATGCTCGACTTCCGCCCCTTCCCGGTTGGATCGCCTCTATGCGAGGAGCTTTCTGCCGATGAGGATGACTACATCTTCATTTATGAGCGCGACGGGGTGCAAAAGGAATTCCCCGTCGACTCAATCCCCGATGACGGCGAATGGACCTTTGTCGACCGGGTGAGCGCGCACGGGGAAAGCGCCCAAAAACGAGATTTTGCTGTGTTTGATGAAGGTGACGACGTTACCGAGTCGGTTATCGCCACCGATGGTTGGGAATTTCTGCTTGTTATACCAGAACCCAAACTTGCCGATATATCATACACTTACGCGGCTAACGAGCTTTTCCAATATGCCGATTCCGCCGGCATACCGATGATCGGACTTCTCGCCGCCGACCAGGACGGAATCAATCGATGGCTCGACTTGTCGATGGCTGGCTACCCATGCTATTCGGTCGACGACACGCAGCTCAAAGAGCTCTCGCGCGGCACGATTGCCTTAGTAATGCTCCTCGATGGCAAAGTGTATTCCAAAGAGATGCTCAGCTCCATACCCATCGAGCGTATCGAGGCCGCCAAAGCCACGGGCGACCTTCCGCACGCGCTCGCCCTCGACACAAAAAAACAGTTCCGCAACCTGAGCGGTCTGTGCGTGGGCGGCCTTCTGATACTCTATCTGTTTCAGGGCGCTATACTTGGCATTCGGGCTAATATCAGGAGCACAATTCGCCGCCGGAGAGAGCGGCGGGAGAGCCGTGACAAGTCATCGGAACCCACAAAATAATCAGCGGCGTTTTCTTTTTGAAAGCCAAAGCTGTTATTTCGCATTTTTTCGTTAACTTTGCAAGTCGAATAGCCCCCTGCGGGAAGAGCCTGCACGAATAGGAATTCCCGATGGAAAACCAAACTGATTCAAAGGATAATCTTTTAACAATCAATAACAAAAATGAGAAAGAACATTGTTGCCGGTAACTGGAAAATGAACACCACCCTCGCTGAAGGCGTGGGCCTGGCAAAGGACGTTAACGAAGCCCTCAACAACGCTGCCGATGTTAAGTGCGACGTTGTGATCTGCGTTCCCTTCACCCATCTCGCCTCCGTGGCTGCCGTGATTAACGACAAGCTGGGCCTTGGCGCTGAAAACTGCGCTGACCACCTCAAAGGCGCTTACACCGGTGAAGTTTCCGCTCCCATGGTTGCCTCTACCGGCGCCAAATATGTGATTCTCGGCCATTCCGAGCGTCGCCAGTACTACGGCGAGACCTCTGAAATTCTCAAAGAGAAAGTGAACCTCGCACTTGCCGAGAACCTCACCCCCATCTTCTGCATCGGCGAAGTTCTTGAAGAACGCGAAAACGGCACATTCCTCGATGTTGTCACAAAGCAGATTCAGGAAGCCCTCTTCGACCTCTCGGCCGAGGACTTCGGCAAGCTCATCCTCGCTTACGAACCCGTATGGGCTATCGGCACCGGCAAGACCGCAACCGCCGACCAGGCTCAGGAGATGCACGCCCACATCCGCGGCGTCATCGCAGCGAAATATGGCAAAGAAGTTGCCGACAACTGCTCGATTCTCTACGGCGGCAGCTGCAAGCCCTCCAATGCCAAGGAACTTTTCGCCAAAGCCGACGTTGACGGCGGCCTCATCGGTGGCGCCGCGCTCGACGCAGCTTCCTTCATGGGCATCGTCACCGCTTTCTAATCAAGCATCCTAAAAATCAACAACCTGTGCGGGCTCCCATTGGGACCGCACAGGTTTTCATCCCCCCACACACCTTGACTTACCGTAGCTTTTTCACTTTCATCGCGGCCTTGATATTCCCCTTCATGGCCTTCGCTCAGGATTCCGCTTCCGCCCAGCAAACAACCGCAGCGGAGCCCGGCATCGTCGAGCGTGTCAACGCCCCTTCGAGCTCCGTCTCTTTCGAGATGCCGCCCGCCCTGCTCGAAAGAGTGCTCAACGCGCGCGAGGTTGAAAAAACCGAAGACAACTCTGAAACAGATGCCGAGAACACCGAAGAGGTTGAAAAGCCGGTCAGAGCGAGGGGTAACAAAACTGCCGGCTACCGCGTGCAGGTCTATTCCGACAACAATGCCCGCACAGCCAAGAGCACAGCCCGTCAACGCGAGAGGGTCATCTCTGGCGCGTTCCCGGCCTACGGCACTTATGTAACATACGCGTCGCCCTATTGGCGCTTGCGCGTGGGTGACTTCAGGTCGCAATACGACGCGGAAAAGGCCGCGAACGAAATCAAACACGCGTTCCCGTCGTTCGCACGCGAAGTGCGTGTTGTCCGCGACTATATCAACGGACGCTGACACCCAATGTCACTCTAATCCTAAATATCGAATTATCGCGCATTCGCAAGACATGGACTTTGACTGCAAACCTCTCTCGCCATCTGATTCACAGAAAATTGAAGAAATTGCCGCCCATTATCGCGAAATAATCCGCTTGCTGGGCGACAACCCCGATCGCGAAGGGCTCGAAAAGACCCCCATGCGCGCTGCGCGCGCTATGTGGTTTGCCACTCAGGGCTACCGAATGAACCCCGAGGATGTGCTGTCGGAAGCCATTTTCGAATATGCCGGTTCAAAAATGGTAGTGGTTAAAGACATTGAATTTTACTCGTTTTGCGAGCACCACATACTCCCCTTTTTCGGCACAGTGAGCATTGGCTACGTTCCCGGTGGCTCCATGATCGGGTTGAGCAAACTCGCCCGCGTGGTCAACGCCGTAGCGCGCAAACTGCAAGTGCAGGAAAGGCTTACGGCTGAGTTATGCGAAGCGGTGAATAACGTATTGCATCCCCAAGGGGTAATCGTGGCTTGCAACGCCCACCACCTGTGCATGAAGATGCGCGGCGTTGAAAAACAACTCGCCACCACCGACACATACGACTATTGCGGAACGTTTGCGACAGACACGGCGCTCCGCGCGGAGTTTCTGCGCCTTATAGGCAAGTGATTCACTAACAACAGGGCAGCGTCGTTGTCGCTTCCCTTGCCGCTAATTGACACAAAAGTATGACAAAAAAACTTCTCCTCCTCGTCCTTCCATTCCTCCTCATAGCCTGCAGCAATGATGAAGAGCCATCCTACGGTCTGTTTCATCTGACTCTTGGCATGGAGGGCGGCGCGAATGTTTCCATGGGTGATCACGATGCCGACATCACCATAAATGGCTACCGAAAGGATATCCGAGTTGGTATTGTTGGCGAATACGACTCATACACCATTTCAGAAGGCGCGCCTTCGTGGCTGTCGGTCGAGCGTAGTGACAACAAGTATTTCTTCATCCATGTTGCCGCTCTTTCAGGCAATGAATCGCGCTCAGGCAAAGTCGGGTTCACAGTTCATAAGGGCTCCAAGACTCAGGCCGGAGTAATCACCATCTACCAGAATCCTCTGACATACGCCGATTTGAAGAGCACCGAGCGGCGCGCGATCAGAGAGTATCTGAAGAAATTCGACGTGGTTGACAGTCTGCCATCAATTGCTGACATTCAGGTTGGATCGGTGGCGCCTTTCTACAAACTTGATTCCCAAGGGACAGTCTATATGCAGGTTGTGAAGATGGGGTCGGCTCCAGCCGCAAACCAGGGAGAAACCATCTATTTTCGATATCTCCGCTACAACCTGCTCTACTATTATGAAAATGGAGTTCTGCCCAAGGGCGAAGGAAACCTGAACAGCATTGACCAAAGTGTAACCTCCTTCGTCGTCGGCTCAACCCAACCCGCCACAACTCAATGGGGCACGGCTATCCAGATGCCAATGCTCATCGGTCTCCCCGCCGACAGCGAAGTAAACCTTGTTGTGGATTCAGAGGCCGGACCAACAGCCGAAATAGCGAATGTCACACCATTCTTATACAACATCCGATACTACCCCGCACAGCCGTAAACATTAATGTACCGGCTATAAAGCTGAAAACACTCACCAGCAGCCGATTGCAATCATATACAACAGCATTAGATTGTTGCCCGCTCCCGGACAGAACCGCGGACCGGGCAACAATTTCATTTCTTCTTACTTTTGGGAAATGGCAGTGCTTCCCATAGCGCCGAGATTACCTCGCAGGCTTTGCGCTGATTGTCGAAGCTAAGTATGTAAGCCTCTTTAGCGCCTTCGTAGGGGTAGCCTGTTTCGGCATCCGGCATAAGCGGGGCAACGCAATCGAGCTTCTTGATATACGCGATATTATCGCAAGCGGTAATTACGCATTTGTCATTGACATATATGACATAGTCGCCCATCATTTTCCGAGAGCGCACTTCGCCCAGCGGCGAGAGCGCGTCGCAGACGAAATCGATGAATTCTTGTGTGCAAGCCATAAGGCAGTGGGTTGTGTTTTCTGACGTGTCGGGGATGCATAAAAAAGAGCCTGGCATAGGCCAAGCTCTTAATAAATGCTTTTATCAATAAGATCGGCTATGCGTTCTTAATCAGAAAGGCAGGTCGTCGGCTGCCGAAGGTGATGCCATCGGGGCCTGGGGAGCTGCCGGAGCGCCATAACCAACGGGGGGAACAGGATCGGGGAAAGCCTGGCCGCCGTAGGGGGGATTGGCTGACTCGGCGCCGGTGACGGGCTCCGACTTCCAGCCGCGGATGCTGGTGAACCAACGGCCGTTGTATTCGCGGCTCTCGATATCAAAGCTCAACTTGATTGTGTCGCCCACGTTCAGGGGGTATTGGTCGGCGCGCTCGCCAAAGAAGTCAAAGTGAACTTTCTTGGGATAGCTCTCCTGGGTTTCAAGCACATATTCGCGCTTTTTCCAGGGATTGCCGGATTTCGATGTGCCCGACATTTCGGGAAGCGCTACAATGATGCGTCCTACAATTTCCATATCGTTATATTCAATTCGTTACTTTTTCTGCTACAAATTTAGCACTAAAATACAACGTCCCCAAATTTTTGCCATAATACTTTTCTACACTGCGGCATCCCTAACTTTTCTCCGCTTTAAATTGTTTAATAATCAAACAACAAACCTAAACCGCCCTTCGGGGCAAACTAAAAACTAAATACTATGATGTGGACTGCGATCGGCTGTCTGATAGCCGGATTTATTCTCTTGATAGCAATGTTCATTTGGAGTGCCGCCTCGAAAAAAGACCCGGCAAAACGCCAGTCGTTCAAAAAATGGCAAGGAACGATGCAGGTTTGCTACCTTTTGTTCTTCATGGCCGCCGCCGTGTTGTTCCTTATATGGTGATAATCCGCTCACTGCCTGGCCCCCATTCCCTGGGCATTGACTAATGTTGGAAACTATTTTGTCGCGGCATTTGTTTCCCACGCGGATTTGGCGTAATTTTGTGGAAGAATTCAATCCAACCAATTATGTCCAAAATCGGTTCCGTTATGACCCCCGTTGGCCGCAAAGCAATGTTGCTTGGGAGCGGCGAGTTAGGTAAAGAAGTGACTATCGAGCTTCAGCGCTACGGCATCGAAGTAGTTGCATGCGACAAATATCCTGGAGCGCCCGCCATGCAGGTTGCCCATCGTTGCCGCGTGTTCAACATGCTTGATGCCGAGGCCCTGCGCAAAGCGGTTGAAGAGGAGCGTCCCGACCATATCATTCCCGAGGTCGAGGCAATCGCCACTCCCGAATTGCTCAAACTCGAAGAGGAGGGTTACAACGTTACCCCCACGGCCCGCGCCGCATGGCTCACCATGAACCGCGAGGGAATCCGCCGTCTGGCCGCCGAAGAACTCGGCATAACCACCTCGCGCTACCGCTTCGCATCGACACGCGAAGAGTTTGACAAGGCTATCGAGGAGATTGGCCTCCCCTGCGTGGTGAAACCCGTCATGAGCTCCTCGGGCCATGGCCAGTCGACCATTCGCCGCCCCGAACAAATTGATGCCGCCTGGAAAGAGGCGCAAGAAGGGGGGCGCGCCGGTGCAGGACGCGTGATTGTTGAGGGATTTGTTGATTTTGACTACGAAATAACGCTTCTGACCGTTCGCTCTGTTTCGGGCACCACGTTCTGCGAGCCCATCGGCCATATCCAGGTTGATGGCGACTACCGCGAATCGTGGCAGCCGCAACCCATGAGCGCCAAAGCGCTCGAAAGCGCCCGCGAAATAGCCAAAAAGGTTACCGACGCACTTGGCGGCTACGGAATTTTCGGAGTCGAGCTCTTTATTAAAGGTGACGAAGTGATTTTCAGCGAAGTTTCGCCCCGCCCCCACGACACCGGCATGGTGACAATGATTTCACAGGACCTCAGCGAGTTCGGCCTCCATGCGCGCGCCCTGCTCGGCCTGCCGGTGCCCGGCATCCGCTTCTACGGACCGTCGGCATCCCGCGCCATTGTTGTCGAGGGCGATACCGACAAAGTTGAGTTTGACAATCTCGGCGAAGTGCTTGCCGAGGAGGGCGTGCAAATGCGCATTTTCGGAAAGCCCGAAGTCAAAGGCCATCGTCGCATGGGAGTGATTCTCGCCACAGCCGACACCCTCGAAGAAGCCCGCGCGAAAGCACTACGCGCCCAGGAAAAACTCAAAATAAACGTCCTTCCCCGATAGTCCCCGATGTCGCTAATTAAAAATTTGACATCGGCGGCACTTATTGCTACCTCATTTTTCTCCGCATCGCCCGATTGCCTCGCGGCCGGCGATGCGGAGAAATGTGATTTGGTGCCGAAAATCCACGGCGTTGTGCGCCCCCGCTTCGAAGGCGAGTGGAACGACTCCGAAGGCTGGCGCCAGAGATTCCAGGTGCGCAACGCCCGCCTGTCGGTCGAGGGCAACGTCACCAGTCAGCTCAGCTACCTCATAAGGGTTGATGCTTGCGACCGCGGCGTCATAAAGTTTCTCGACGCCTACGCGCAATGGGCGTTGCCGAAATCATTCCGTTTGAAAGCCGGCCAGTTCCGCGTGCCTTTCGGAATCGATGTCTGGCGGGCACCCGGCACATATTTCTTCGCCAACCGCTCGTTCTACGGCAAGAACACCGCCAACGTGCGCCAAGTTGGTTTCCAAGCCGGATATTTTGGGACTAAGAGTTTGCCTCTCACCTTCGAGGTTGGTGTTTTCAACTCGAAAGTCATGGCCAACCACGAGGTGTGGCAGTCGGCCATGGACTTCGCGTGCAAAGCCGCGTGGAGGCCCGGCGGCTTCCTTTTGTCGGCATCTTATCTCTCGATGAAGCCCTACGGGGTGAGAATGAACCTCGCCGATGCCGCGCTCGGCTGGCAGGGGCACAGGTGGATCGCGGAGGCCGAGTACCAGCATAAGCATTACGAGCATTCGGCTCTCGCAGCCACCGATGCCTGGGGAGTGTTTGCCTCCTACGCCCTCCCATTGAAAAAGACTGTTTTCGACAACATTTCGTTTCAGGGCCGATTCGACGCGATGACCAACAACTCAGCCGGCAAACCCACTGATGGAGTGCTTGCCTACGACGAGGCCTCGCGCCGCAGAATAACCCTGGGCACGATGCTCGAATATCTTCGCACGCCATTACGGATGGCCGTGCGGCTCAACTACGAAAAATATTTCTACGATGCCGGCGTGGAAGCGCCCGCGGGTGGCCGCGACAAGATTGTGGCCGAGCTGGTCGTGAAATTCTAACCCCATTATTCGAAACTGATTCTGCAGAATGAACAAAGGCCGCATTGACAGGGAAACCGTGCAACGAATCATTGACACCGCCAACATCGTCGAGGTGGTGTCCGACTTCGTTCACCTCAAACGCAGCGGTGCCAACTATATGGGGCTGTGCCCCTTCCATAACGAGCGCACCCCTTCGTTCTCGGTTTCTCCGGCCAAAGGAATCTGCAAATGTTTCAGCTGCGGCAAGGGGGGCAGCCCGGTGAACTTCCTTATGGAGCTGGAGCAGATGACCTATTACGAGGCCCTGCGCTGGCTCGCGAAAAAATACAACATCGAAATCAAGGAGCGCGAAATGAGCCCCGCCGAGCTCCGCGAGGAGACCGAGCGCCAGGGCATGATGGAGGTCAACGACTTTGCCATGCGCCATTTCGAAAGCAACATGGCCGACACCCCCGACGGCCGCGAAATCGGACTCGCCTACTTCCGCGAGCGCGGAATCAACGACTGGGCCATCAAGCGGTTCCACCTCGGCTATGCCCTGCCAAAAAGCACCGACCTCTATGACGCCGCCCTCGCGAAAGGCTACAACGAAAAATACCTACTCGACACCGGGCTCTGCGCAAAGGGGGACCACGGTATCTACGACCGTTTCCGCGGCCGCGTGATCTACCCCGTATTCACCCTTTCGGGGAAGGTTGTCGCTTTCGGTGGCCGCACTCTGCGTTCCGACAAGACGGTTGCCAAATACGTCAACTCGCCTGAGTCAATAATCTACTCCAAAAGCCGCGAGCTCTACGGCCTCTACCAGGCCAAGCAGGCCATAATAAAGCAGGATAAATGTATCCTCGTGGAGGGATACATGGATGTCATTTCCATGCACCAGAGCGGCGTGGAAAATGTCGTGGCGTCGTCGGGCACTTCGCTCACCGAGGGGCAGATAAGGCTGATACACCGCTTTACGGAGAACGTCACCGTGATTTACGACTCTGACGCGGCGGGTATCAAGGCATCGCTCCGCGGCATCGACATGCTCCTGGCCGAAGGGCTTAACATCAAAGTGCTTCTCCTGCCCGATGGCGACGACCCCGACTCGTTTGCCCAATCGCACTCGTCAACCGAGGTCGAGGAGTATATCAAGGCCAACGAAGTCGATTTTATCCATTTCAAGAGCCGCATATTGCTCGACGACTCTGCCGACGACCCCATAAAACGCTCAAAGGCCGTTACCGACATCGTGCGCTCAATCGCCGCCATCCCGGTCGAGCTCACCCGCACCATCTATGTGCAGCAATGCTCCCAGCGATTCGGCATCGACGAAGGCGTGCTCACCCGCGCCGTGGCCGCCGAGCTTGCCAAGCGCCGCGAGCAGAGCGCCGTCGAGCGTCGCAAAGCCGCCGCTGTCGATTCAATAAAAAACGGTCCCGGAGTCGCTGAGGCTGAAGCCGATGCCCCCGACATAGCGACCACGGCCACCCAGCCCGCGGTCGCGCCCCAACCGACGGCCCAGCCAACAGCCTCCCAACACCCCCACGCCGCGATGCTCGCGCCGCGCGAAAGAGAGTTGCTGCGCCTGGTGCTTAAATACGGCATGCTCGACCTCGCCCTCGACTTTGACGAGGACAACGTCCCCCAAAAGATGGTTAAGGTAATCGATTTCGTGAAAACCGAGCTCGAAAGCGACAACGTGCAGATTTCGACACCCCTTTACAGCCGTATTCTCGACCACGCCTACCAACTCCGCGAAGAGAAATGGGACGCCGCCCTGGCCGACTTCACTGAGGGAGCCGCGAAACGTCGCGAACAATTCATCGCCGACGGCATCAACGACATCCGCGCCACAGCCGCCGACTTGAAGGAAATCGAGATTCGCGAAAAAAAGGTACGCATGGCGGCCGAGAAAAACTATGAACAGGAGCTTCACGATTTCGCCCTCACGTTCATTGAAAAAGACCTCGCATCGTCGCCCGACGACGATGTGCGCCGCGAAACCACCGACCTCGTTGTCGAGAAGCACCAGTTGAGCAAAATCTATTTCAAAAACAACACCAAAATCGAAACCGAGGAGGACCGCATCGACCAAATCGTCTATCAGGCACTCATCGCGCTCAAATACGACGTGGCCCGCTGCGA
>CAYTBH010000020.1:5521-27267 GCA_964435935.1 uncultured Alistipes sp. | reverse complement strand
TTCTCAACAAAGACGTCGGCTGTCTGAATCAGCTTGGTAAGAATAGCTTTGCCGTCGGGCGTCTTTGCATCGAGGGCCAACGATTTCTTATCGGAGTTGAGCTGCAGGAAGTAGTAGCTCGGGCAATCAGGGTCAAACTGAAGCTCTTTACGGGTTGCGTCGCCCACGCCGGGACGTTCGATTTTAATAACTTCGGCACCCATCCAAGCCAGCATCTGTGTGCAGGAAGGGCCTGATTGAACTTCAGTGAAGTCGATCACTTTAATACCTTGTAGTGGCGCAGTGTTCATAATAATTAGCTGTTAGTTTACAAATAGCGAATAGTTTTGTCAGCGGACTTAGGCCTTGCGGCTTTCCTTTCCGCTTTCTGATTTAAAAACAACTCAATTTCGAATTAGGTTGCGCCATAATCGCATTTCTCCGTTAAAATACTTTAAAATATTGCGTTTTTTTCGATTGTCGTTTCGGGGGTTTTAGTATCTTTGTCACTCCGTTGAAGAATCAGATATGAGCGTTACTATATTAGGCATAGAATCGTCGTGCGACGATACCTCGGCAGCCGTCATCCGCGATGGTATTCTCCTCTCAAACGTAATCGCTTCGCAAAGCGTGCACGAAGAATATGGAGGCGTTGTGCCCGAACTCGCATCGCGTGCCCATCAGCAAAACATCGTTCCCGTTGTTGACGCGGCAATTCGCCGGGCAGGTATTTCGAAAACCGACCTTTCAGCGATAGCGTTCACCCGAGGCCCGGGCCTGCTCGGGTCGTTGCTGGTCGGCACATCATTCGCGAAAGGACTTTCATTGGGTCTTCGAATACCCATTGTGGATGTCAATCACCTCCACGGCCATGTGCTTAGCCATTTCGTGCGCCGAAAAGAGGACGATCCGGTTCCCGAATTTCCATTCATCTGCCTTCTCGTGTCAGGGGGAAATTCGCAAATTGTGCTTGTAAAAAACTACAATGACATGGAAATTCTCGGGCAGACAATCGACGACGCTGCCGGAGAGGCCTTTGACAAGTGCGCGAAGGTGATGGGATTGCCGTATCCCGGGGGACCGCACATCGACCGCCTCGCCTCGGAAGGCAACCCGAAAGCATTCAAATTTGCCAAACCACGCATTCCTGAACTCGATTACAGTTTCAGCGGCCTGAAAACATCTTTCCTTTACACACTTCGCGACAATCTGCGCCGCGACCCTGAATTTGTCAACACCAATCGCGCCGACCTCGCCGCGTCGCTCCAATACACCATTATAAATATATTGATGGAGAAACTCGATTTGGCAGTAAAGAAAACCGGGGTAAAAACAATAGCGATTGGTGGTGGAGTCTCTGCCAACTCAGGAGTGCGCTCGGCTGTTGCCGACTACTGTGCGGCACACAATCTTCGGGCCTTCATCCCCGAGCGTGCTTTCACCACCGACAATGCCGCGATGGTAGCGATTGCAGGCTATTTTAAATATCTCGACAAACAATTTTGTGCTTACTCCGAGGCACCTTACGCCCGGGTAACTTTATAAGACAAGTAGCCACTTAATGGTAAAAGAACTAATCACAAAACTAAAATCGCAGGGCCTCACATTATCTACCGCGGAGAGCTGCACAGGGGGAGGGATTGCCGCGACAGTGACGAGTGTTCCCGGCGCATCAGAAGTCTTTCTGGGTGGCATTGTGTCATATTCCAATGAGGCTAAAGAGAACCTGCTTGGAGTGTCGCACGAAACGCTGCGGATACATGGAGCTGTATCCCAACCCACCGTTCGCCAAATGGTCGAAGGGGCTTGTCGCGCTGTTCACACAGATTGCGCCATAGCGACCTCAGGCATCGCCGGCCCGGGTGGAGGCACTCCGCAAAAGCCTGTCGGCACAGTATGGATCGCGTGGAAAACTCCGGCCGGAGTGGTTTCAGAAGCGCATCACTTCCCCGGAGATCGCCACGAGGTTGTCAATGCGGTTATCTCCACTGCTATATCGCGATTAATTGAGCTGATTTGATATGGATAATGCAAAAACAAGATTGTGCCAGCCTGTTCTTAGTGAACAAACTGGCACAAATTAGTTATCGCGATGCTGAAGTCGGTTATGGCTTCACTGCTTTAAAGCTCATATCCAATCCCTTGACGGAATGAGTCAGGGCACCAACCGAAATAAAGTCGACACCCGCTTCGCCGTAGGGACGAATCGTGTCAAGTGTGATGCCGCCAGAAGATTCAACTTCGGTTTTTCCATTGATTAGCTTCACAGCTTCAACCGTCCGTTCAGGGGTGAAATTGTCGAGCATAATGCGGTCGACATTCTCGGCCAACGCTTGATTTATTTCGTCGGTATTGCGAACCTCAACCTCGATTTTCAAGTCTTTGCCATTCTCGGCACACCATTTTCTGGCAGCGGCCACGGCTTGGGGGATGCCACCGGCGAAGTCCACATGGTTATCCTTAATCAGAATCATGTCATAAAGACCCATGCGGTGGTTTCCGCCACCACCGATTTTCACGGCTTCTTTTTCAAGAACGCGCATTCCTGGGGTGGTTTTGCGGGTATCTATCACCTTGGCCTTTGTGCCGGCGAGTCGTTCCTGGTAGCGAGCGGTTACCGTGGCTATGCCGCTCATACGCTGCATAATGTTGAGCATGATGCGCTCGGTCTGAAGAAGCGACCGCACCGGGCCTTCAACAACAAAAGCAACATCGCCCGGCTTTACATGGCTGCCATCAGGAATCATCACTGTCATTTTCAGCGATGGATCGAACTTTTCGAATACCATACGGGCAACGTCGACCCCGGCAAGGATACCTTCTTCTTTTATAATAAGACGCTGCGCACCCATTTCGTCGGCGGGGATTGTGGAAAGGGTTGTGGCATCGCCATCGCCAACATCTTCAGCGAAAGCGAGCGTCAGCAGATCGTCAATAAGTTCTTCGCGCGATTTCATATCCTTATTTTTAGTAATTTTGCGCAAAGATACGCAAACCCGACCGAAAAGTCAATCTGACGACAATGAAAATAGCCCTTATAGTGGTTGGAAAGACCAATACCTCGAGCATTGCCTCCGGCATTAACGATTATGCCGCCAGGGTGAATCGATATATTCCCTTTGAAATAATCACACTTCCTGACGCGCGTGCATCAAAATCCATGACCGAGGCGAAGCAGAAAGAGGCTGAGGGAAAACTGATAATCGGTGCTCTTAAGCCTGGCGACAGACTCGTTCTCCTTGATGAACGAGGCGTGGAACTCACGTCGCGCCAATTCTCAGAAATGCTTGAAAAAAGAGCGCAAACAGTTGCCAAGCGCCTTGTTTTCGCCATCGGGGGACCTTACGGATTTTCTGATGAGGTTTATGGACGGGCCGACGAAAAACTGTCGTTATCCAAAATGACATTTCCCCACGAGCTTGTGCGGCTGTTCTTCGTGGAGCAGCTCTACAGAGCTCAAACAATTTCACGGGGCGAACCTTACCATCACGATTGATACAAAGAACTTTTCGGGAGCCGAACCATAAAACAATTTTGATTGTTAAAATTAAAAACTGAATGTCTATGGTTTGGATTGCCCTTGGAATAATGATCATCGCATGGATTTGCCTGATTGCGGCACGCGTCATGAGAATCCGCACCAGCTTACTCAAAAAGAATAAGCGCTATCGTTTACGCTCCCAGCACCGAAAGATTTATAATGGCCTACGTTTGGCCGGTCTCTCGCTTTGCTTCGCAAGCCTGGTGGTATTCATGATTTTTGAATTTTCATCCCACCAGATTTAACTGGCAAAACGAAATTGCTTCGACTCAATACAATTGACCATAACAAACTCATAATAATTATGCAAATAGGAGAACAGATTCCAAACGTGCTCGGCACTGACATCGAAGGCCGGATTATAACGGCTAACGGCGACTACGCGAATACCCCGCTAATTATTTATTTCTACCCCAAAGACAACACCCCCGGTTGCACCGCCGAGGCGTGTTCAATTCGTGACGGTTTTGCTGAGCTGCGTGCGAAAGGCTATGCGATAGTTGGCATTAACCGCGACACTCCCCAAAGCCACCAGCGCTTTGCCGAAAAGCATACTCTGCCATTCACCCTTCTCAGCGATACCACGGGAGAGGTGTGTGAATCATTCGGCGTATGGCAAAAGAAAAAGATGGCCGGACGCGAATACATGGGTATTGTGCGCACAACGTTTATCACCGACGCTAATCACAACATCACCCATATAATCAACAAGGTGAATACAAAAGATGCCGCCAATCAGATTTTGGAGGTGATTGACGGCACTAAATAATTTTTGCAGGAATCAAAGCATTCCTTCTAAATCGTTTAAAGACGAGATTATAGAGGGGTGGATTACGGCATCTTCGTCGGCAGTCCACCCTTTTCCTTTCAGCCATGCCACTTGGCAACCGAGAGAAAGAGAGGGCACGATATCCTTCTTGTATGAGTCGCCAACGACCAAAACTTCATCCGGCTTGAGCCCCAGGGCGTCCACGCCCAATTGGAAGATTGCCGGGTCGGGCTTGCGCACTCCCACGACCGCGCTCTCAATGATTATCGGAAAATATTTCTTCAAGCCGAAATCAGTAAGCACGGCTTCGATATTGCCATAGAAGTTGCTTACAAGCACCATGGGGTACTTCTTATAGAGCCGCTCGAGCACGTTGGCAGCCTCGGTAGTGCATTTGCGCGCCTGGTCGTAGCAGTATCGCGCTACTATTGGAGCTTTTTCCTCGGCAACGGATTTTGAAATCAACCCATTGTCGACGAGGTTGCCCAACTCAAGCTCTACCTTTTTCAACAAAAGGGTGTGGAAATTATCCTCTGGCAAAATCACTAAGTTTTTCGCAAGAAAGCGCTCGGCGAAAACGTAAGCATCGCGAAATTGCTCTTTAGTGACCATCGTGTCGAGCCCGGCATGGCGGTAGCCATCCCAAAGTATTTCACTCCAATGGGTGCCGCGGCTGTCAATCGTGCCACCATAGTCGAATATCAAACCTTTAATATTTCCCATCTTTAAGCTCTTTTGTAAACTGACGGCAAATGCTTTCGTGTCGGCAAATCATGTAAACCATCAAAATGTTAAGCACAACGAGTTCGAATGCGAAATAAAGCCATGGCATCATTAAGAACAGCGAGGTAAACAATGCGATGGTGCGCCAGTTGAATGAGAGAATGTTGGTGTACTTCATCAAAGGCAGGCTCTTCGCGCGGAATGCGTCGCGAAACGACTGGGGAATCTTGCCATTAGGGAAACGCGCAGCGAGTTCGCGACGCAGTTCTTGCATCGCCCGCGTGTTAGACTCCTGGTTGATAGTGTAATTTGTATACGATGTGAGCGTCAATTTCTTCCAGAAGTCTGTTTTCCAGCTCAATTCAGAGAGTTTCTTTTTCAGTTCCGAAGCAGTGTCAAGCTCGCTACCATCCTCACCTTTGAGGAAATAGAGATGAAACTGGCGGTAATAATCGGCTGCCGCGGCTTGCTTGGCATGGCAAATGCCGGTAACGACGGCGATCACCCAGATAAGCCATGGGTGGGCCTGGAAAAACTCGGATGTAGCATTTTCTCGCAGACAAATCGCCACATATATTGTCGCAAACCAAAAGTCGCCCGACAAGCCATCGAGAATGCGGCCTATGCGGGAATACTGACCCGTCATGCGTGCGAGCTGTCCATCGGCCGAGTCAAATGAATTGGCCCAGACGAGCAGCAACATGCCGCATATATTCACCCACAAGTCATTGTAGTAGAAACATACACCAGCGGCGATACCAATGAAAATTGACGCTATGGTAATAGCGTTGGGAGTCACACCGATTTTTTTCGCGAGACAGGCCCACATATATCCGATGGGGCGATAGAAGGCGAGGTCAATGTGCTCCTCCGTATCCATTGATTTCAAGCTCGCGCGGTAGCCTTTTTCAGCGCTCTTAGAGGCGGTATGTGCCATATCCCTTACTTTCGATTTTTAATAACGTTGAAAATGCACTTCGCGATATAAGGCGCGGCCTCCTTTCGGCAGGGGGCAAAGCTGGGCCAGTCGTTAAAGTCGATTATCCGCATTGAGCCGTCGGGATCAATGATGCAATCGCCACCATAAATTTTCACATCAAGCACCTCGGATGCCTCGTTACAGATGCGGCGGAGCTCGTTTTCATCAAATTTGATTCCTCGCGACTTGCCGTTGATTGCCTCAAGGCCATACTTTGAATGGCCTGAGTCGTAAGGATAGAACCAGAAGAAGAAATCCGTTCCTTGCACACCATAGAATTTAACCAGGTCGCCTTCGAGGTGGATATTAATCACAGCACGTTTAATGCCGCGAAGGAAATACTCCTGAAGCACCTCTTGTGCTTCTTCGGGATGACGGACATAGCTCACGTCTTCCTTGTGCATAGCGTGGAAGTCGCCGCGTTTGATCCAGCAACGCTCGAACCCATTTTTAACCAGGTCCTGCAACACGTTTTCGTCAGTGCTGACAACGAGACTTTTAGGGTAGGGGATTCCCGAGCCTAACAGAATACGGGTCATGCGCTCGCGGGTACAGTTCTCAATGCCGTAGCCCGAATTTATGACCAGCGCGCCGGCATCTTCGAGTTCCTGCAACTTATGAATTGAGCGCATTTCGCGGCACATGTTCACTATGATATTCTCCTTAACTCCCTCTGTGAGGAACTTCTCCTCAGAATAAATATTGACAAGGCATCCGCGCTTACGGAGCTCGTCGGCTGCGGCATTAAAAATCGCAGCATCGTTGCCTATATGGTTGGGGGAGTAAGCTCCGGCTCGCATAATGCCGGCTATCTTGATTTCAGCCATGTTAGCTAATTATTTAGTCATTAATAAAGGTGTGCGAAGTCATTTACCACTCTGGATAAACTCTTCAGCTGTCGCGATATCAGCAGCATGGTCGACATCGACAATTTTGCTGAATGGGAATGCCCGCAGGTCGAGAGCACCGTCAACAAGCGCCCGTTGATAGTTGCGCATACGGCTGATTCCGCGGTTCATGCACTCTTCAAGAATTCCAAGCGCGGGTGTTGTCAACCCATAAATCCCGCCGGAAATATATTTAATCCCCGGCTCGAAATTGTCGTGAAAACCTGTGATACGCAGTTCGGAGTCGGTAGCGACATAAAGCGGCTTTTCGTCATCGATGAAATCGGTAACACCCATATAACCGTCAGCCGAGCCATCAGCGGCAAATGCGGCGACATATTTTCTGAAATCCTTTTCGAGGAATATGGTGTCAACGGTTGTGAGGATGAACTTGCTGCCGTCGGGGAACGTCCGGCTCACTTCGTAGAATGAGTGCATTGACGATGGCGTTGACTTGACAACCAACCGCAGAGGCACAGGCAAAGATAGCGATTCGAGATACTCGCGCACTTCGGTCATCTGCTCGTTAACGATGATTGACAGGCTTTCGGCTTCGCACGACAGCATAAGGTCAATCAGGCGTTTAATCATTGGTTTGCCATCCAGCCGGACCAATGGTTTGGGAAGGGCAACGCCTTCCTGGGCGAGACGCGAGCCCTCGCCCGCGGCAATTATTGCGTAATGCATAGCTTTTCCTTTGCGTTTGAGTTGCTAAATTACAAAAAAATGCCCACACGGGCAAACAATCCCGATGTTACACGCGCTATCGGACAGCCGGTGTGCGGCAAACCCCTCTGTTGTACTTCGCGAATACGCGTTCAGCATTTTGTTCAAATGCCTTGGCTTGTTGACTCCAGCCATCGGGGACACCCTCGATGGGATAGATTTTAAAATTGGAGCCACGGCCCGCAGGGGGAATGGTGTAAACATAGCTATACCCGGGACTTGATACCACCGCGTTGCCTACCGAATCACGGCGTAGCGTCACCGAAACGACCATGCCGCCACGGGTGTCGGTTGTCTTCATGTTGGATATGAAATTGCCGAGCGAATATACCAACAGAAGCGGTCGACCGGTGAGTGGATTTGATCTGACTTCGAGCGGCTGCACCACATGTGGATGCCCTCCGATAATTAAATCAACCCCCAAATCGGTTAACAATTCGGCCCAACGGCGCTCGGATGCCACAGGGACAAGAGTGTATTCTTCGCCCCAATGAACGCATGCCACGATTACCTCGGCGCCGGCGTTGCGCGAGGAAGCCACATCGGCCCTTATCTGCTCTTCATTTAGATAATCGACCACGGCATCAGAAGAAACCGAAATGCCATTCGTGCCGTAGGTATAGTTCAGGAATCCGACTTTGAACCCTTTGATGTCTTTAATGAAGGGAATCGATTTCGCGCGCTCGGTCGAATTAGTGTATGTGCCCAAATGTGGCAGTGACAAGGAGTCGAGGAGCGATATGGTGCGTTTCAACCCTTTGTCACGACGATCAAGAGTATGATTGTTGGCGGTCAGAAACAAGTCGAATCCGGCATCGCGGAGCGCGTCAACATAACTATCGGGCGCATTAAAACACGGATAGCCAGAGTAGTGACCTCCGGCTACAGGTGTCTCAAGATTGACTACAGCGAAGTCAAAGTCCTGAATGTAGGGTTTCAAGGGCGTGAAGCAATCAGAATAGTCATATTGCCCGTCAGCGGTTTTGGCGGCGTCAATCTGTGCCTGATGCATCATAGCGTCGCCAGCAAACAGCAGTGTCGCTTCCTGACCGGAAGCAATCAACAGCGTTAGCTTGACCAGCGCGCTCAGCAACCCCTCCATAATGGTTTATTTTCAAGCCTTCACCGCACGTTCTTTGGCGGCTTGCAGCGTGTTGCGCATCAGCGACACAATGGTCATGGGCCCAACACCTCCGGGAACCGGGGTTATGAAGGAGCACTTGGGGGCAACAGTGTCAAAATCGACATCGCCGCGCAGACGGAAACCGCTCTTTCGCGAAGCGTCGGGCACGCGGGTAGTGCCCACATCAATAATCGCTGCACCATCTTTAACCATGTCTTCGGTGACGAATCCCGGGCGACCCATAGCGGCGATAATGATATCAGCCTTGCGACAAATATCCTTCAAGTCCTTAGTCTCACGGTGGCATACAGTCACGGTGGCATCGCCAACATTTCCTTTTTGCATAAGGAGCATGGCTACCGGCTTACCAACAATGTTGCTTCGGCCAAGAACAACCACATTGGCACCTTTCGTAGGCACCTGATAGCGCTCGAGAAGCGTCATGATGCCGGCTGGCGTTGCGCTTTTGAAACAGGGGAGCCCGATTGACATGCGGCCCACATTCACCGGGTGGAAACCATCGACATCTTTCGACGGATCAATCGCCTCAATCACCTTCTGCTCGGAGATGTGTCGCGGCAGAGGGAGTTGCACGATGAAGCCGTCGACATCTTCATCTTTATTAAGTTTGTCAACAGCGTCGAGCAGAGTTTCCTCAGTGATATCGTCTTCAAAACGGATGAGCGTGGATTTAAAGCCACACTCCCCGCAAGCCTTAACCTTTGAAGCCACATAGGTCTCAGAACCGCCGTCGTGGCCCACGAGTATAGCGGCGAGATGGGGTTGCTTGCCACCTTTCGCCATTATTTCTTTAACCTCCGCGGCAATTTCCTTTTTAATATCTGCCGCGGTTTGTTTTCCGTCAATAAGCACCATAATGGATGAATAAAAGTTGTTGTGGACCGATCAGCGTTTGCGGCGCATCTGACGCATCTGATTCATGAGTTTCATGGGGTTCTTCATCGAGGTGGCCATTTTCATGGCTTTGCGTGTCTGCTCAAACTGGGTGAGGAGACGGTTAACCTCGACAAGGGTCGTTCCCGAGCCGGCAGCGATGCGCTTACGGCGACTTCCATTGATAAGCGCCGGATTCTCGCGCTCCTTGGCTGTCATTGAATTGATAATCGCCTCGATGCCTTTGAAAGCGTTGTCGTCAATATCAACATCCTTGATGGCCTTTCCAACGCCGGGAATCATCGCGGCCAGATCTTTGATGTTACCCATCTTCTTGATCTGCTGAATCTGGGCCATGAAGTCGTTAAAGTTAAACTCGTTGCGGGCAATTTTGCGCTGGAGTTTCTTAGCTTCCTCCTCGTCGAATTGCTGCTGAGCGCGTTCAACGAGTGAAACAATGTCGCCCATGCCGAGGATACGGTCGGCCATTCGGGCGGGGTGGAAAAGGTCAATTGCTTCGAGCTTCTCACCCGTACCGACAAATTTGATGGGCTTCGTCACAACCGTTCTGATTGAGAGCGCGGCACCACCGCGGTTATCGGCATCGAGCTTTGTGAGAACCACGCCATCGAAATCGAGGCGGTCGTTGAACTCTTTCGCGGTGTTTACCGCATCCTGACCAGTGAGCGAGTCAACAACAAAAAGGGTTTCCTGAGGCTTGATAGCTTTTTTAATCGCTTCAATCTCGCGCATCATCTCCTCGTCGACGGCCAGACGACCGGCGGTGTCGACAATCACAAGGTCAAAATGGTTCTGCTTAGCATACGCGATAGCGTTTTCAGCAATCTGCACTGGGTTCTTATTCCCTTCCTCGCTGTAAACAGGAACATCGATTTGCGACGCAAGAACCTTGAGCTGCTCTATGGCGGCGGGGCGATAAACGTCGCATGCGACCAACAGAGGGCGTTTAGCTTTCTCACTCTTCAATTTCTTGGCGAGCTTGCCAGAGAAAGTTGTTTTACCCGAGCCTTGCAGACCCGACATTAAAATGACAGTCGGGTTTCCCGAAAGATTGAGTTGCGCTGTTTCACCGCCCATCAGCAGAGCGAGTTCATCGTGAACAATCTTCACCATCAACTCCTGTGGCTTGATGGCGTTAATCACATTCTGGCCGAGGGCTTTGGCTTTCACTGTATCTGTGAAGCTCTTGGCCACCTTGTAGTTCACGTCGGCATCAAGGAGCGCGCGGCGCACATCTTTAAGGGTTTCGGCAACGTTAATCTCAGTGATCTTGCCTTGGCCTTTAAGGAGTTTAAAACTGCGTTCGAGTTTCTCGCTTAAATTTTCAAACATATCGCTATTGAAGGGTAGGGCGGCTCAACGCCACTAATAGGTTTCTAACTAATTTTTTAAAGACGATTGGTGGCCGTGTCGGGGAAGATGACGCGCGGCTTGAATCCGCGAGCCTCTTCAGGGGTCATCGACGCATAAGCCATAATAATAATGACATCGCCTACAGCTACCTTGCGTGCAGCGGCTCCGTTAAGGCATATCGTGCCTTTGCCGCGCTCGCCTGCGATGGCGTAGGTTTCGAAGCGTTCGCCATTGTTATTATCAACTATGTAGACGTGCTCGCCGGGCAAGATTCCGGCCGCATCCATAAGGTCTTCGTCAATGGTGATGCTGCCTATATAATCGAGTCGGGCCTCGGTGACACTCACTCTGTGAATTTTCGATTTTAAAATTTCTAACAGCATGTTCCTACTTGCGAGAGGGTTAGCGGTTATACTTAATATTGTCAATAAGGCGGACATCGCCGCAGTAAACTGTCACGCAACCGACAGCCGGGAATTCGTGGGCATCATCCCACGAGCTCAAGGGTTGCATTGTCAGAGGGTCAACGATTTCGTAATACTCAACCTCCATGAAGGGGAGCTTGTTGATTTCATCGGTTACCATCGAACGGGTTTCGGCGAGTGTATGTGACGCCGCATAGTCAACGCTTTCAACGAGCACTTTATGAATGCCTGGAGCTGCTGCACGCTGTTCCTTCGTGAGGCGCACATTGCGGCTGCTGAGCGCGAGGCCGTCGTCGGCCCGGCAAATAGGGCAAGCTATTATCTCAAGCGAGTCAAATCCCTCGAGCGCTGCCATTTTGCGAATCACGGCAATCTGCTGGAAATCCTTTTCGCCGAAATAAGCCCGGTCGGGCGTTGCCATTGCGAAGAGCTTGCTTACAACCTGTGCCACACCATTGAAATGGCCGGGCCGCATGGCACCTTCCATCACTTCGGCAACCGCACCGAGTTCAAACTGGCGGGTATCCGGCTGGGGGTACATCTCTTCGACAGAAGGGATAAACGCGATGTCAACTCCCGCCTTTTCAAGCAACGAGCAATCGGCCTCCTCCGTGCGGGGATAGGTGCGTAAGTCGTCAGGGTTATTAAACTGGGTCGGGTTAACAAACACACTGACAATGACTGCGTCGTTCTCTCCACGGGCTTTTTCAACCAAAGAGAGGTGACCTTGATGGAGCGCGCCCATTGTGGGCACAAGTCCTATTTTCTTACCGTCGCGCTTAAAAGCATCCACGCGGTCGCGAAGCTCGGCAACAGTTCTGATTACTTCCATTTCAGCGAAATAAACATTCAACTCTGAGTTAGGAACAGTGGCCCGAACCAACGGCGGACACACCATTCTCAGACCGCGAAGTTAATCAATTTCAATGGAAAATCCATAATATAATGTCAAAAAGGGAGTAAGGAGGGGGCAGATGAGCCGAAAATTCGTAACTTCGCGAAGTATAAAGGAATCAATTGATGACTCAGGAATTTGAATCTTCGCTCCTCGAAGGGGCTGTCACTGAAATTGCCCGCCTCCCGGGCATTGGCCGCAAGACGGCCCTGAGGCTCGCCCTGCATTTGTTGCGCCAGGATGTTTCGGCATCAGTGGCACTCGGTGAAGCAATAATCAATCTTCGTAAAGGGGTGCGTTACTGCTCCGTGTGCCACAACATCTCAGAAGAGGAGGTCTGCCCAATTTGCTCCAGCCCGCGGCGCGACAGTTCCACTGTTTGCGTGGTTGAGAGCGTCAAGGACGTGATAATAATGGAAAACACCCGGCAGTTCAATGGCCTATACCATGTGTTGGGGGGTGTCATTTCCCCTATCGACGGCATCGGCCCCGACGCGCTTGAAATTGACTCACTCGTGGAACGTGTTAAAGAGGGAGGCATCAAGGAGGTTATTCTCGCACTGAGCGCCACAATGGAAGGCGACACTACCGACTACTACATCTACCGCCGCTTGCGCGACCAGCCTGTGAAAATAACTCAACTCGCCCGCGGAGTCGCCATCGGCAATGAGATTGAATATACTGACGAGGTTACCCTTGGGCGCTCGCTGCTCAACAGAACTCTTTTCTCTGACTCGGTAAACCTGTAATCACCCGCTCTGATGATTGCCAAATTGCCATCCGGATCGCAAATACGCCTGCGAGCGCTCGAGCCAGCCGACGTTGACGCACTGTATCTGTGGGAAAATTCGCCTGAGATGCGGCAGTTCGGAGCGTTCCAGGCCCCATATTCACGCCTCCAGCTATGGGAATATGTTCATAATTATGATTCCAATCCGCTAAGCAGCGGCCAGTTACGGCTGATGATTGATATTGACGGCTCAGCAGCCGGAGCTATTGACCTCTATAACATCGATGCGACAAACAGCCGCGCGATGGTCGGCATTATGGTCAGCCAGCAGCACCGCAGACTTGGCGCGGGTTTGGCCGCGTTAAATCTAATATGCGATTACGTTTCGGAGGCATTGTCAATCCGGCAGCTCGCCGCATTAGTTGCCGAAGACAACATCCCATCTGCCAACCTTTTTTCAAAGGCTGGTTTTCAACACACGGCAACGATACCATCATGGATAAAGCGTAAGGAGAACTTCGCTTCGGCAATGTTGTTTCAAAAATTCCTCTGAATTCAAATGCCCGGTTAATTAAATTGGGGATTAAGCGGGTGATAGAGCCAATTTTTATATGGCTCGCCCATGGAGCGCACAATTTTATACCAGAATGGGTCACCATCTTCAAGAAGCACAGCATCGTCGCACGGCTGCTGGGCCACAGCCCAAACGTGGTCACGGATTTCCTGTTCAAGCTGTTTCACGCCCCAGCCGCTGTAACCCACAAAGAATCGCATCAAACCATGCGTTGGCAACCCCATGTTAAGATAGCTTTTGACCTGGTCAAAGTCACCGCCTATGTAGAGATTGCCGGCAATGTGGCGCGAACCTTTAAATTCGTTGGGCAATGAATGGATATAAAACAATCTGTCGCACGACATAGGACCACCACAATAAATGGGGGTATCAACTCCGTCGTCAACGCCCTCTACAGCCTCGCCCATAGTGTAACCCGTTGGCTTGTTAAGCACAAGGCCCATCGAGGTCTCCGCAGTTTCATGCTCAACCAGCAGGATTACGGCGTGGTTGAAATGCTCTTCCTTCAAGAAAGGCTCTGCCACAAGAAGCGAACCAGGCTCGGGCAACCCGGTTGGAAGGTTTATTCTGAAAATCGAGGAGTCAAGATTGGGCAGTTTCATTCATTCCGCGGTTAAATAGACAGAGCAGCCCTTTAGCAAAAGAGAGATTCTTTCTGAAAGAAGTCGCTATATCAATAGTGTTACAATTCAACTGCGAATTTACGCTTAATAAATCAAGCGCACAAATATAATTATTGAAAAGTGGCAATCCAAAATCGGAGAAATCTCAACATTGCGTTGCTAATTTGGCCACAAAATTTAATTTCGCATACAAATCAGATGTTACAACGCGTGCTTTCAAGACAAAAAACAAGCGGAAGCCACGGCATATCCTGCCAATGGCTTCCGCTCATTATTAATCGTAACTCGCTGTTTTCCTTATTGGAATATATGTTTCAACTTAGAGAACAGGCGCTGCGACGTCGACTGTGACGGCTTGACATTGGGCTGGTCCTTCAGCGACTCAAACGCCTTCTTCTCTTCATCATTAAGAGATTCAGGGATGTAAACCATCACATTGATGAGCTCGTCGCCAGTGCCCGCGCCTTGAGTTGAAGGCAAGCCCTTGCCGCGCAGGCGCAGAATCTTGCCAGGCTGGGTTCCTGCGGGAATGTTCAGTCGTGCTCGACCGGTGATTGTGGGCACTTCGACAGAACCGCCGAGAGCCGCAGTAGGCAGGTCAAGCATCAAATTATAAATCACATCATTGCCGTCACGGATAAGTTCGGGGTGCTTGATTTCTTCAATAACCACAAGCAGGTCGCCGTTAACACCGCCTCGACGGGGTGCGTTACCTTTACCTTTCACGGTGAGCGTCATGCCCTCTTCAACTCCGGCAGGGATATTGAATGAAACGAGTTCGTCTTTGCGCAGAATACCTTCGCCATTGCAATGAGGGCACAGTTCTGAAATAACTTTACCTTCACCCTCGCATTGCGGGCAAATGCTGACAGCCTCCTGGGGGCCGAACAGGCCTTGCACAACCTGCGACACAGTTCCCGAACCGTGGCAAGTGGGGCAGGTCGTGAATGCCGTGCCATTTTTAGCACCTGTTCCATTACACTGGTCACACTTGACGTAGGTGGGGATTTTAAGTGTTTTTGAGACACCGGTAGCGATTTCGGCAAGGGTGAGTTTCACCTTGATACGGAGGTCGCTACCACGGCGTTGCGGCTTCTGTTTGCGGCGCGACTGGCGGCCGCCGGTGGCTCCGCCAAAACCACCTCCGAAGGAGAAGTGGCCGCCAAAGATGTCGCCGAACTGCGAGAAAATATCCTCCATAGACATTCCGCCGCCCGAGAAACCATAATCGCCGCCCGAGAAGCCCTGAGGACCCATCGAATGGCCAAACTGGTCGTACTTCTTGCGTTTCTCCTCATTGGAGAGCACCTCGTAAGCCTCAGCCGCTTCCTTGAATTTCTCCTCGGCCTCTTTGTCGCCGGGGTTCTTGTCGGGGTGATATTTTATGGCGAGCTTACGGTAGGCTTTCTTTATCTCATCGGGAGTTGCCGTTTTCGACACCCCGAGCACTTCGTAGTAATCTCTCTTGTTTTCCATTTCGAGCTGTTAATTATGCGTTCAGGGTGTATTATTGAGCTACCACAACTTTTGCGTGGCGGAGCACCTTGTCGTTTAAAGTATAACCTTTAGCGACGGTGTCTTTAACCTTGCCTTTAGGGGTGGAATCGTCGGCAGGCACCATTGCCACAGCTTCGTGTAGCTCAGAGTCGAAATCGGCACCGGTGGAGTCCATTTCCTTGACACCATTGTCGGCGAGATACTTTATGAGCTTGTTGTAAATCAGCACCATTCCCTCCTTGACGGCTTCGGCGTCGGAGCTATCCTTGATCGCTTCCAAGCCTCGCTCGAAATCATCAACGATAGGGAGGATTCCTTTAAGAACCTTCTCGCCAGCGGATTTGAGAAGGTCAGAGCGCTCGCGGAGAGTGCGCTTGCGGAAATTGTCGAACTCAGCCATAAGGAAAAGATATTCCTTCTTCTCCTTTTCTACCTCCTGCTCTTTTTGCTGAAGGAGGTTTTTCAACGCTTCGATGTCGGAAACTTCTTCATCGATTACTTCGCCGTCGACATCGGGTTGAACGTCATCGATTTCAACGCCCTCGTTTTCGAGGTTAAAATCTTTCTCAGCTTCGTTATAATCAGCGCCATTGGCGTTGCGTTTTTTGTCGTCCATATAGTTGTTACGTTTTTATTTCCTATCAATAAATAACCAGCAAAAACTTTGCCAAAAACAAAAGATTTGTCTGTGGCATTCTAAACTTTTGCCAACTATATGAATAACACGTTTGTATGGCGTTTGGTTTAGTCAAAACGCAACTGACACACCCGTCGGGTTGGAGTTTCTTCCATTGCGGGGCGCTCGTTGAAAAATCCATAAACTGCCGCCCCGCTTCCCGACATCGAAGCATACCAGGCGCCCGCGCTTGTCATCAATTCTTTTTCAACGGCAATAGCATCATGATTTCTAAGCACGGATTCCTCAAAATCATTCACCACCGTTCCAGTCCATTCGTTGGGCGTAGTGGCTTCAATCAGTGTTTTTAATGACGTCGGGCGCTCCTTAGGCGTCACTCCTGAGTAGGCTTCTTTTGTTGACACAAACGCGTCGGGCTTGCTTATCACAATCCATGTGTTTCGGGGTAGCGGAGAATCAACTATTTCAAGCTCTGTTCCAATACCAGTGCATATTGCGGGTGTGTCATGCAAGAAAAATGGACAGTCAGCCCCGATTTTTGATGCGACCGAAGCAAGCACTTCTGCAGAAATATTTAGCGAAAAGAGCTGATTGACAGCCTTCAATGCAAATGCGGCATCAGATGAACCGCCCCCAAGGCCGGCCCCGTCGGGAATCACCTTGCGCAACCTGATTGCGACAGGAGGAAAGTCGACAACCTCTCTAAGCCTGGCAACCGCCCTCAGCACCAGGTTCTTTTCAGGGGGGCAGTCGATTGGCCATCCAGTGGCCTCCAGACTATCGGAGTTATAGTCCGACCGCTCTACCTCGAGGACATCGGTCCAGTCAACAGGGAGCATCAGCGTATCAATCTCGTGATAACCGTCAGCACGGCGGCGGAGTATGTGAAGGCCAAGATTAATCTTGGCATAGGGATAAACTACCATAGTGCACTATCAGAAGAGAGAGGCGATAAGAAAAACTATCGCGAAATTACGGAAATTTACGGCGAAACACTCGCATAACATAACGTTAACACTCTTTAACTCGATTTTATGGGGCTCTTCGCCATTTTATCAGCTTTATTTGCAACCTAAACTGCCTAATCCGCATCTAAGATACAAATCAACAATCTGAATGAAAAAACAACCATATATGAAAAAAGCACTCTCGATTATCGCCGCACTCGCCTTAGTCAGCGGAGCCGCGCACGCGGTCCAGACGAACAAGGTTGACTCAGTTGTGGCTAAGATTGACACGATTGCGACCTCTGTCGCTGCCGGACAGGACACACTCTCGACTGCTTCAAGTCAAAACTCGGCTAAGGTTGTAACCACCGACGATGGCACGACACTCGTGCTTTACGATGGTGCGAGCTATCCGCTCAACGATATAATGAATCACCGAAATTGGAATAACGCCTATTATTCCGACACGGATTTTGAAAACGAAGTTGAACGAAAAGTAACAAATATGAGCTCGATGAGCCTGTTGTGCACGCTTCTCATTTGCTTCGGCATCCCGGCGATTGCCATTCTCGTTGCACTCTATCTTATTCTGAAGTTCTTCACTCACCGCAACCGCGAGCGCAACGCCCTAATCGCGCAAGCAATCGACAACGGCTACCAACTTCCCGACTCTTTCTATCTGAACCAAAGGGCCGAGATTGATTCCAACAATGCGTCGGCCACCGGACCGCAACGCGACCCGCAGAAATTCCAATCGGCAATAACAATGATTTCCGCAGGAATCGCGCTCAGTGTATTCTTTTGGGTGATCGAAACTCCGTTTGGATTCATCGCGGGTGGCATACCACTGCTCTTGGGCATCGGCCAGCTCATTGGCTATTTCTACATCCCCGGCTTCGGTTCGAAGAACAATCAATGGAAAAACAACCGTCAGTCCAACGAACATTTCCAGAACGTCCCCAATAATGGCCAAAGCTGTCCGCCCCCTCCGCCAGCCGGCCATTATTACTACGACCCGCGTGACCCAAGATACAACGGAAATCGTTAAAACACGGCCGACGCACGCCTCTGCTAAGATAATGAACAAGCTCGAAGAGATAAAACTGCTCGCAAAGTGCATGGCAACCGACAACAGGGAGGCTTTCTCCCTGTTGGTGGAAGCCTATTCTTTGCCTCTACGCGGCTTCCTGCTTAATCTTACCGGGGGCGACACCATGCTGGCCGACGACCTCGCCCAGGATAGTTTCATCAAGGCATGGCAGGGCATACGCGCCTTTCACGGCATTTCGGGATTCAAAACATGGCTTTTCCGCATTGCAATTAACGAATATCTCAGCTATAAGCGGCGGCCCGCCAGCGGCACTTATTCCATCGATGGAGCGACGAAGGAAATCAGCGAATCGGTCTCCCCTCATGAAGAGAGCGACGCGCGTCACGATGTGAGAATCGCGCTCGATTCCCTGCCACCAACTGAACGCACTGTCGCCGTGCTGTTCTATCTTGAAGATTTTCCCATCAAAAAAATATGCCAGCTGACCGAAATGCCGGAAGGAACTATCAAATCTCACCTGTCACGAGCCCGCAACCGCATGGCTCAATACCTAAAACACGACCGCTATGAACTCTGACCCGATAATGAAGGAAACTGAACGCACCGACAACCTGCTGCGAAAATCGCTTCAGGAAACCCGACGCATACCCGCCGAGAACCCCTGGCTGACCCGGAGGATCATGGCCGCGCTCCCTGAAGAAAAAAAGAAGCACCGCAAAGCCGCGGTGCTGCAACACATTTGGGGAATAGCCGCGATACTGATTATTCTCTTCGGCTGGGTTGCCGGGGGACTTTGGTTCCTCAACAGCGAAACAACCCTCAGTTCAATCGCGGTTCTTTGCTCAATTCCGCTTGTAACCCTGTTCAGTGGCGCCGTGGTCGCGGCGCCGGCCATAAGAAGAATGCTCAGTTAGTCGAGCAGCTCGGCAAGCGTACCGACAACCATGTCGGCATAGCGGGCAACTTCTGATGCCGGATTCGTGGTTGCCAGTCCCACAACAAACGCCCCGGCGGCTCTGCCAGCCTGGAGCCCTTGATAGGAGTCCTCAAACACAACACACTCTTCTGCCGGGCAGCCTGCTTTTCTGGCACCCACGAGATATGGCTCGGGATGTGGTTTGGAGTGTGTGACATCCTCAGCTGTCACCACATCGTCGAAATGAGAGCGGAACTGGGGATGCTGGTTAAAAAGAAAGTCCATTTTACGATTGTCGGAACTTGTCACAATCACCGTCTTAATTCCGTTCTGGCGCAGAGTGTCAACAAATTCCAAGGCGCGGGGAAAAATTGGATACACCACATTGTCCTCAAACTCGTGGAGCAAGCGGTCGACATCCCGGCGCACTTCGGGCGAAGGGAAATATGTCTCAAGAATGTCGGTAAGCGTCGTTCCCTTGATATCGTAGGCAAAAGTAGGGGAGGGCAGATGATGGTACTTACCCACCTCCGACCAGAATTGAGTGTATAGCGTTTCGCTGTCAATCAACACGCCGTCAAGGTCGAAAAGGGCGGCTCGGCATTGCAAAATTCTGTCTATCATAACCAATAAAGTCTGTCAAGGCGCGAAGATAAGTAAAAATGCCGGATAATCGCATTAAATGACGACGGAGAAATTGAATTTGCACAACTTGGAGAGTTTGCTTAAATTTGTGGTATGTTTAGCATCTGTTCGCGCAAGGGTGTCCGCCACGCGGCGGGTTCGATTTGGACTATAATCCTTTGCGTCACGGCCATTTTGGGCGTGGCGTTGCCAGCAAGCGCCCAGGTCAATGCCGAGCAGATGGTGAGGGTGGGGCAGAACGCACTCTATTTCGAGGACTATGTATTGTCAATCCAATACTTTAACCGAGCCATTCAGGCAAAGCCATATCTTGCCCAGCCCTACTTTCTAAGAGCTATCGCCAAACTCAATCTTGAGGACTATCGCGGCGCCGAGCGCGACGCTTCAAACGCCATAGAGCGCAACCCTTTCATTGCGGACGCTTACGAGGTAAGGGGCGTGGCGCGTCAAAACATGGGGTCGGTGAAGGATGCCGTCGATGACTACGACAAAGCGCTGTCGCTTGCCCCGCAAAGCAGGGCAATTCTGTTCAACAAGGCGTTGGCGCTTCAGGACCTCCAACTCGCTGACAGCGCGAACTCCACTTTTTCAATCCTGCTGACGGCTTATCCGAAATTTGACAATGGTTACATAGGCCGCGCACGACTTCGCCTCGAAATGCTTGCCGACACCGTTGGAGCCTCGGCGGATATTGAAAAGGCGCTCGAACTCAATAAGAACGCGGCCAACGCCTACCTCCTGCGTGCCGCAATCAAGCAATCAACGGACCCCGCATCGGCTGAGGCTGACATCTCGGAGGCAATTCGACTTCTTCCCCGCGAAGCCGGCCTTTATGTGAACCGCGCCTACCTGAGGTACCACCTCGACGACTTCGGCGGGGCGATGGCCGATTACGACTACGCCGTGACGCTCGACCCGCTAAACATGGCCGCCATTTACAATAGGGGCCTGCTGAGAATGGAGTCGCGCGACAACGACCGAGCAATCGAAGATTTCAGCCGGGTGCTCGACGCCGACCCTGACGATTACAGGGCGTTGTATAACCGTGCGCTCCTCTATCGGGAAAAACACGATTTTGAACACGCGATGGCCGACATAAACCGCCTCGTCGACGGGATGCCCGATATTCCCGAACCGCTATATTTGAGAAGCGAAATTTTGCGCCAGCGCGGCCAGATGGCCCAGGCCGAACGCGACTACAACAAAGCGCTCGCTTTGGCAAAGAATCTATCCGACAAGGAAATCGAGTCGCATTCTTCTCCCGGGGCATCAGTTGGGTCTGCCAATAAACCGCAAAAAGGCGGCGCCCGGGATGCTGACTTCTCCGACGAAGCGGTAAGCCGTCGTTTCGCCTCGTTGCGTAAAGCTGAAAACAGCATCGACATCGACCGGGAATTCAACAACAAAAGCATTCGCGGCCGCGTGCAGGACCGCGACACGCAGATTGAGACCGAGCCAATGTTTGTGCTGAGTTTCTATTCGGCACCCACCGAGTTGCACCCCGGCACTACATATATGCGCGAAATCGAGCAAGTTAATGAAACACGGGTGCTTTCGGCAGCATTGCAACTCCTTCCTCATCCCCCGGTGTGCGATGAGGAGACGGCCAACCGCCATTTCCGCTCAATTGAACGCACCACGCAGTTCATTGCAACACACCAGCCGAGAGCGATTGACTATTTCGCACGCGCCATGGACTATCAAACCATCCGCGACTATCAGCAAGCTGTCGACGACCTTTCCAGAGCAATAGAACTGACCCCTGATTTCGCCCTCGCGTATTTCGCGAGAGGCATCGCCCGCTTCAATCT
>CAYTBH010000020.1:0-5421 GCA_964435935.1 uncultured Alistipes sp. | reverse complement strand
TGACCCCTGATTTCGCCCTCGCGTATTTCGCGAGAGGCATCGCCCGCTTCAATCTCCGGCAATCGGGAGGTAGCGAGAATCTTTCGCACCCTCACGCCACCCCTGCCGACACTCGGGTCGAGCTGCGCGAAATGCTCAATGATTTCGACACGGCTGCGCGCCTTTCACCCCACTCGCCATATCCCGTATATAATCAAGGTGTCGCCCTCGCGGCTGCCGGCGATTTCACAGGGGCGCTGGCCTGTTTCAATAAGGCACTCGAGCTGAAGCCCGATTTTGGCGAAGCATTTTACAACCGCGGATGCGTCTATTTCCAACTCGGCAACAGCGAGCGAGGTTCGGCCGACCTCTCGAAAGCGGGAGAGTTGGGGGTAGTTCCGTCATACAATCTCCTCAAACGGATGAAAACAATTTGACAATAACAAATCAACTAACATAATAAACACAAATCGAAAGCCATGTTGACTACTGACGACAAAGCGCTTCTTCAAAAAAGAGGCATCACGGAAGCACAGCTGCAAGAACAGCTCGATCGGTTCAAAACCGGTTTCCCATATTTGAAAATCTACAACGCGGCCCGTCCCGACAACGGCATCACAGTGCTCGATGCCGAGCAAGAGAAGGCCGCTGTGGCACGCTGGGACAAATTTCTCGCCGACGGAGGCACTGTCACAAAGTTCGTACCCGCGTCTGGTGCCGCATCGCGCATGTTCAAAGCTCTCTTCGCATTCGTTGACTCCAACGAGGAGCGCGCCGCCGAAGGCTCGGATGTCGACAAACTGCTGCGCGGCATTCACGATGTAGCTTTCTTCGGAGAACTGAATGAGGCTTGCGAGCGTCTTTACAATAAAAGCGTTGACCAACTCCTCGCCGATGGCAAGCAGAAAGAAGTAATCTCGGCAATAATCAAAGAGGAAGGGCTCAACTACGGCAATCTGCCCAAGGGATTGCTCACCTTCCACCACGCCGCCGAGGGCACCCGCACCCCGGTTGAAGAGCAACTTATGGAGGGCGCCCAGTCTGCCCGCCAGGCCGACGGCACAGTGAACATGCACCTCACAGTTTCGGGTTCCCACCGCGCTGGCTTTGAAAAGAAACTTGCCGAAGCTGTTCCCGCCATTGAAAAGCGCATGGGTGTCAAAATTCACGTTGACATGTCGGAGCAGAAGCCCTCGACCGACACCGTCGCTGTAAATGAAGACAACACGCCCTTCCGCGAAGACGGCAAACTGGTGTTCCGCCCGGGTGGCCATGGCGCGCTCATACAGAATCTCAACGAGATTGGAACCGAAGTTGTGTTCATCAAGAACATCGACAATGTGGTGCCCGACAACCAGCGCGCCGCCACACTCCAATATAAGAAAGTCATCGCCGGCTACCTTATGGAGCTCCACGACAAAGCTGCGAAATATATTGCACTCATTGACTCGCGCACATTTGACGATGCCGCTCTTAAAGAAATCTGCGACTTCCTGCGCTCGAAGTTCTCATTTGACGCGGCTGAACTCGACGGATTGAAAGGGGAGGAGCTTGCCGACTATCTGCGCACGAAGCTCAACCGACCGATGCGCGTTTGCGGAATGGTGCGCAACGAAGGTGAACCCGGAGGCGGCCCATACATCACCCGCAATAACGATGGCTCGCGCTCGCTGCAAATTCTCGAGAGCTCGCAAATCGACCTCAGCAAGGACGAAAACAAGGAGATGATGGCACAGGCCACCCATTTCAACCCGGTTGACCTCGTTTGCTACGTCCGTGACTACTATGGTCACAAATACGACCTTCCCGCGTATGTCGACCACGAAACCGGCTTCATTTCCTCGAAGTCGCTGCATGGTCGCTCGCTCAAAGCGCTCGAGCTCCCGGGCTTGTGGAACGGTGCCATGAGCGACTGGCTGACCGCTTTTGTCGAAGTGCCCATAGCCACATTCAATCCAGTTAAAACCGTCAACGACCTCCTTCGCCCCGTTCACTCAGGCAAATAAGCCAAAGAACATAAAGACAACAACGCCGGGTTGCCATGCGACCCGGCGTTGTCGTCTTTATAATCTGAATTAGTAAAATCTGACTTAGTGGTTCTGCTGCGATTTAATATAATCGACCATGGCACCAGGATTCTCACATCCGAGCACATACTTGTCGCCATTGCGCATACGCACAAGGAAGCAATCCGAGGCTTTGCCATAAAAGCCGTAATAGCGACCGATATCCCCCTCTTTGAAAATGCCCCAGTAACCCATAAAGCCACCTGACGCGAAAATCCTGATTGCCCCTAAGGTTGGCTTAAAGAGCTCCACACTCTCAATGTCGCGCACAAGAATCTTGCGGCTTTTGAGCAGGCTGCCCATAACTACATAATCGGGAGTAGCCTTGATGTACATAGGCCCATATAACAGCCCCAAAACTGCTGTGACAATAAAAAGGGCCAGCACGGTGAAAAAAGCCGGCTTCTCGCGAAGGGTCGCCATGCAACCGATGTACAAAGCTACTAATATAATGGTGGTAAGCACCACCACATATCTGCTATATCTGATTCTTGATTTCATAGAATTACTGTTTTCTACAAAGTTATCAAATTCGCGGTTATTTTCAAAGCTAACAGCCATTGATGTTCAACCAAAATCAGTATAATCCCGCAAGATTTTGCCCTGGCGGTAAACATTCGGAAACATGCGAGTGTTATTAAGAAAAAGATAAACAACTATTCTATATGAAAACATTCAGAACATTATCGGCCGCCGGTCTGCTCGCTGTTGCGGCAATGGCTCTTCCCCAGGAATCAGAAGCATGCACTCGTGTCACCTTCGTTGGCGACACCACAGGCTATGTAATCACCGGTCGCACTCTCGACTGGCGCACTCCCATCCCCACCAACCTGTATGTAATGCCCCGCGGCATCGTGCGCAATAGCTACGACAAGCCCGCCCAGTCTATCCAATGGACTTCGAAATATGGGTCAGTAGTCGCTGTAGGCTACGATTGCGGCGTTTCTGAGGGCATGAACGAAATGGGCCTCGTATGCAACCTGCTGTATCTCCCCGGCACTTACTACGCCAAAGAGGGCGACACGCGTCCTTATATGTCGACCTCGCTTTGGGCATCATACGTTCTTGACAACTTCGCAACCACCGCTGACGCAGTCGAAGTTCTCAAACTCGGTCAGTTCCAGATCAACGCTCCCGCTATGCCCGGCGGCTCGGCCACCACGCTCCACATGGCGATCAGCGACAAGACCGGCAACTCGGCCATCATTGAATACATCGACGGCGAACTTCAGATTCACGAAGGCAAGCAGTACCAGGTGCTGACTAATGCCCCCGCCTACGACAAGCAGCTGGCCATCGCCGAATACTGGAAGACCGTCGGAGGCATGAACATGCTCCCCGGCACCAACCGCAGCCAGGACCGTTTTGCAAGAGCATCATTCTATGTCGACGTGCTCCCAGTAAACAGCTCGCACGAGAAAGCGCTCGCAGGCGTGTTCGGAATCATTGGCAACTGCGCCGTGCCCACCGGCATCTCCACCCCCGACCAGCCTGAAATCTCCACCACCCAGTGGCGCTCGGTGAGCGACCAGAACGAGGTGACATACTATTTCCACCCCACATCAACCCCGGCCATCTTCTGGCTGAACCTCAGTGAGTTTGACCTCTACCCCGGAGCTCCCATCATGAAACTCGATGTGGCTAAAGCCAAGGAACCCCTCATGGGCAACTGCATCAAGCACTGCAAACCCTCGAAAGGTTTCACACCGCTTTACGAGATGACCCCCGAACTCGCTAAACAAATGATGAGTCAGGCCGAATAATCAGCAAACGTTCAAACGATACTTCCTGGCGCTGTGTCAAAATCGATAAAACGATTGGCACAGCGCCATTTTTTGTTCCGTTGCGTGGGAAATTCACTAACTTTGCAGTAGAATGAAGAAATTGCCCCACACAATTGAAACCAACGTGTTCCGCACAGGAAGCGCGCCACACGTCCGAAACGCCGCCGAACGATTCGTGGCCCGATGGTGGTGGCTGATCATAATGCCATTTGTGGCCCAAGGCATCTACAGTCTTCTGACCGACGACGTCAGGTGGTTGATTGTGGCAATCGCCATTATATTGTTGTTGATTCCGGCGGTAATTATGTTTGGCTACTTTGTGGCTGTTAGCAATGCCGATGCGGTGGCTGCCATGTCGCAACGCAAGGCCACTTTTATGCCCGACGGAACGATTAAAGTCAACGCCATAAAACCAGTCGAAGAGCAAGGAGTGCCAGCCCCGAGACTCCCCGAGCCGCAAACTATAACGCCCGACAAGGTCACAAGCGTCACATTCTCGGGCAAGCACCTCAAAGTGACCTACGACAATGCGTCGCACAGCATCCTCATTCCTTTGAGCGCGTTCAGCGAGGCCGATAGCCCCGCCATACTTGCAAGGGCGTTTGGCAACCACGAGGTTAATTCGTAAATTCGCGCCATGGATTTCCAACTACAAGCCACAGCTCCCGGCACAGCTGCCCGCGCCGGTTTGATCACTACCGACCACGGCACTATCGAGACACCGATTTTCATGCCCGTGGGCACCGTCGGAGCGATGAAAGGCGTGCACATGCGCGAACTGCGCGACGACATAAAGGCCCAGATTATTCTGGGCAACACCTATCATCTCTATCTTCGCCCTGGCACGGAAATTCTGCGCCAGGCAGGCGGCCTTCACAAATTCGGCGGTTGGAATCGACCCATTCTGACCGATTCCGGCGGCTTCCAGGTTTTTTCACTCTCCGACAACCGCAAACTCACCGAGGAGGGCGCCTGGTTCCGTAGTCACATTGATGGTTCAAAGCACCTCTTCACCCCTGAAAAAGTAGTTGATATCCAGCGGGAAATAGGGTCAGATATAATGATGGCCCTCGATGAATGCCCTCCCGGCACCTCCGATAAGGCTTACGCACGCAAATCTCTCGACCTCACGCTGCGATGGCTGCGTCGCGGCTGGGAGCACTTCAACAGCACCGAGCCGCTTTACGGCTACTCGCAAGCGTTTTTCCCGATTGTGCAAGGTTGCACTTACCCTGATTTGCGCCGCGAATCGGCCACCGAGGTCGCCTCGCTCGGCGCTCCTGGAAACGCCATCGGCGGTCTCGCCGTCGGCGAGCCTGCCGAGGTGATGTATGAAATGATCGAGGTTGTCAACGAAATCCTCCCGACCGACAAGCCACGATACCTCATGGGGGTGGGCACCCCGGCCAACATCCTTGAGGCAATCGACCGCGGGGTCGACATGATGGACTGCGTGATGCCCACGCGCAATGGCCGCAACGGGATGATTTTCACCCGCAACGGCATAATGAATATGCGCAACAAGAAATGGGCCGACGATTTTTCGCCTCTCGACCCCGACAGCGACTGCTTTGTCGACCAGGAATACACCC
>CAYTBH010000019.1:0-27497 GCA_964435935.1 uncultured Alistipes sp. | reverse complement strand
ATTTTCAGGGAGCGGGTTGAGCGGGAGGTGGTGGCCTTGAGGATGTAGATGCCTGAGGTGACGTCTGAAAGGTCGACATCCAAGGTTCCGAGGCCGTTGGCAGCCTTAAGCTGAGAGCCCGAAAGGTCGTAGAGCGCTACCGAAATCGATTCGTTGCCCGGGGTGAACACCTCATAGAGCGCGCCACCTTTCGGGGTGATTACAATGGATTCGCTCTTGATTTCATCCTTGACGTTTGCCACATCGCTGTTGGCAGCCATCTCCAGGGCCATCTTTAAACCTGCGAGGGCATCGACCTTGCCGCCGGCACCCCACTCGGGGCGACCATCGGCGGGCTTGACGGCGGTTTCCTGCGCGATAGTGCGGATATCCTCGGTAGTGAGGTGAGGATTAGCCTCAAGCCAAAGGGCGGCCACGCCGGTCATGAACGGAGTAGCCATAGAGGTTCCGCCCATGTAGGTCCAATAGTGGGTCTTTGCGGTGCCGGGGTCGGTGTACTGATAGTGGATAGGCGTAGCAAGACTCGTGAGATTTCGCTGGTTGGCTTTCACATAGGGAGCCGACATCGAGCTAATAATCAAGAAACCGGGAGCGGAGATGTCGGGCTTCACGCGTCCGCCGGGAATGTTGCCCCACGAAGAGAAGTAGGAGGGCTCGCCGATGGGCTGGTTGGATTCGTAGAAGTTATCTCCGGCAATATTGCGGGTGTTGAAAGCGCCGACGGCTATGGTGTTCTGTCCACAAGCCATGCCCGAGATTGAGCCATTGCCATTGGAGCCGGCGAAACCGGGAAGGTTGAAGCTTTCGAACGTCACAGGGAAGTAGGGATAGCCCAGATAGTCGTAGGATGTGTTTACATAGCCGTAGACTTTCTGCCCTTCTACGCCCTCAACCCTTATGGCCATGTTGTAGGTGCGGCCAAGCGAAGCCGAGATTGGATTCAGGTTGAACGAAACGCCGGCATAAAAGCGGTTATTCTGCGGCGACAAGGCAGTTTCTGCGCCGATGTAACTTTTGGAATAAATGGCGTTGAACTGGGTGTCGTTTCTGTTAATCATCGACGCGCTCACGCCTGAAGGAGTCGTACCGTTGACAAGATACCTGCCGCCGTTCTGAGGAATCTCAACCGAGGTCACAGGATTTGAAGGATTGGTGCGGTCGATGAGGTCGAGGTAAAGCTTGAAGGGGGTAGCGTCCTCACTCCAGATTTCGAGGAACCCATTAGCAGTGTAAAGGTAATTGCTTACCAAGCCAAGACAGCTGCGAAGCACGTTGTCGTCGGCAGAAAATTCCTTGTAAATGCCAATTTTTTCAGCGCCTTCGTTACCCGATGCGAGGAAGAAGTGCGCGCCGGTGCGCTCAGCCACTTCGTCGAGCATCATCGAGAACTCGTCGGTGCCGTCGTGCGAGCCCTCGTTGTCGCCAAGCGAGAGGTTCACCACAAGGGGTTTGTTGACCGACGCGGCATACTCCGTCATATCGGCAAACGCGAGCACCATTTCGGCGGTAGTGCCATAGCCGCCGCACATGAAAATCTCAGCCCCGGGAGCAACGCCAGAGTAGTCGGTGGAACCCTCGGAGAACGACCCGGCTGCAGTTCCGATAACGTGGGTAGCATGGGTATCGGTGGATGAATCGGTTGTGAAACGGGCAATCGCCGAAGCAGTCTCGTTGCGCGACACCGTGGGGGCAACGCCTTCATAGCGCTGGAAATAGGTGTTCATGTGCTTCACGCGGCAATTACCATCCTTGTCGGTGAAGTTGATGTGGTTGGGGTCAAAGCCCATGTCGAAAATGCCCACAATGACACCATCGCCGGTGTAGCCGCGGTCGAGGCCCTCGCCTGAGTGAACAGCGTCGACATTGGCGGCAGCCCTCGCGACATCGTTCATTTTGCGCACACGTCGCGACAACGAAGCCGAACGGATGCCGGGGGTGAGCAGAAACGACTCGACACTGTCGGCAGGCATAGCCACCAAGGCAATGGTGGATTCGGAATGGAGCACGCGCGCACCGCGGCTTTCGAGCGCGGCCAGAGCATCGGGCGAGGCGTAATTCACAAGGACGCTGATTTCCGCCGACTCGGCTGAGCGGGAGAGATTGCGCGCTATCTCAGCACGGGCATTGGCAAGGCGTCCGCGATCGGCCAAGCCGAGAGCGGTCTGCGCGTCAGCGGTAGCCGCGGTCGCGAGAATCGCCGCGACAGCAACGCCATATTTTTTGAATAAATGTAGGTTCATCTGATTTAATATATGCATAATATTGCACAAAAGTACATTAATAATAGCACACGCGCAAGATTTTCGTATTTTTTAACCCCGGGAGCCGATGAACCAACCGACCTGTTGCAACGTTTTTTAAGAAAAAAAGAATGAAGCGCACCCCCGCGCTTGAATGGGACTTGATAAAAACAGAAAGATGTTTCAACGAATTATTTCGCTCTCGATCACAGCAACGATAGCCACCGCGGCAGCTTTCGCCGGTGGCGCTGAATCGGCTCCGGCGATGCCCGAAAGCTGGGCATGGGAGCCCCGGCACATACAGCAGGCTCCCGACGTTTCAGACCGCTGGTGGCAACAGTTCAACGACCCGGTGCTCGACTCGCTGATCACACTCGGCATGGAGCGCAACTACAACCTCGCCATTGCCCAAAAGCGCTCCGAGATGGCACGCGCGGCTGTGGGACAAGCACGCTCTGGATGGATGCCTTCGGTCAATCTCAACGCCGGATGGACCAAGTCGCGGTCGAGCGGCGCTCTCGCGAAAGGAGAAACGTATCGCCCGGAACCGGCATCATATTTCAACGCCGGGCTTTCCGCGTCGTGGGAAATCGACATTTTCGGCAAAGTGGCCTCCGGCGTGAAACAGCGCAAAGCCCAATATCAAGCCTCAAGGGCCGAATACGCAGGAACAATGGTGAGCCTGGCGGCCCAAATCGCGTCGACCTACATCACCCTGCGCCAATACCAACAGCAATATGACATAGCGATGGCTCACGCAGAGCGGCAGATGAAAACCGTGAAGATTGCCGAAGCTCGATTTGAGACGACCCTCGCGTCGAAGCTCGACGTTGCCCAGGCATGGGGCACATATTACTCAACCCAGTCGTCGGTGCCGATGCTGCGCAACTCGATACGCCGAACAATCAACGCCCTCGCCTTGCTCGTCGGAGAATATCCGCAAACCGTCGAGGCATGGCTGTCGACTCCCGGCTCGCTCCCCGAAAGTCACGAGGAGGTGGCGATGGGAGTGCCGTCGGACCTGTTGCGACGCCGGCCCGACATCGCCCAGGCTGAAGCCGACCTCGCGGCAGCCGCGGCAGCCGCCGGAATTGCAAAAAAAGACTTCCTGCCAACGCTGACGCTCAACGGCTCGATCGGCACTTCGGCACGCGAACTTTCAAACCTGTTCTCCTCCAACTCGCTCACCTACTCCATCTCCCCCACTCTGAGCTGGAACCTGTTTGACGGCCTCGACCGCAAATACGCCCTTCAGAGCGCCCGCGAAAATTTGGAGGCCACCGCGGCATCTTACCAGCTGACAGTGATGACTGCAGTCGAAGAAGCGAACAACGCGATTTCAACCTACTATTCATCGCTCGAGCAGCAAAGCATAATCCAAAAAGTGATTGACGAAAACAACGAAGCGCTCACCCTGGCGCTCGACCGCTACAAGCACTCACTGTCGCCCATGAGCGATGTGATTACGGCGCAACTCAACGCCCTTTCGTCGGAAAACAACCTTGTGACAGCCCGCGCTACTTCGCTTCAAGCCCTTATCTCGCTCTACGAGGCTTTGGGCGGCGGATATAACGCTGAATAAAACGCACTGAAAAAATCAAACACCTCATGAAAGCATATATTTCCTTGTCGCTCATCGGACTCCTTGCTGTATGTGCCGGATGCTCCGAAAAGAAATCAAGCCGCGCCGAAGAAGGCCCGATGTCAGTAACAGTGGCAAACCCGACAACCGACTCCGTTGTGATTCACCAGACCTATCCGGCTTTCCTGAAAAGCTCGCGGTCGGCCGACATCGTGGTTCGTGTTAACGGAAATATCATCGCCAAGCATTATGGCGACGGCGAGTTTGTCAAAGAGGGTCAGCCTCTTTTGTCAATCGACCCCACAATCTACCGCAACAAACTCGAGCAGGCCAAGGCACAGCTTTCGAGCGCGATAGCGAGCGAGGAATTTGCCTCGCGCCAATACGAGGCGATGAAGAAGGCCCTCGAAAGCGACGCTGTAAGCAAGATGGATGTGATCCAGGCGGAAAGCAGCTGGCGCGAGGCGAAGGCCAACATTCAGAATTGCAAGGCCGCAGTCGAAAACGCGCAGCAAATGCTGGGCTGGTGCACGGTGCGCGCCCCGTTTGACGGCCAGGTATCAGCACCCAACTACACCATCGGCGCATACGTCGGAGGCGAGGGATCGCCAGTGACAGTGGCAACCATTATCAACGACAAACTTGTTCGAGCCAACTTCTCCATAACCGACAATCGCTTCCTGCAACTGACCGAATCGCCCGCCGGGCGTAGAATCCGTCTCGACAGCATCCCGGTGACCTTCGGCGACTCCATCGCTAAAACCTTTTACGGCAATTTCAATTATTCAGGCCTGGAGGTAGACACCTCGACAGGAACCATACGCATGCGCCTCGACATTGACAACAGCAACCGCGAGCTGAGGCAAGGCATGTATTGCACCGTCCACCTCCCAATAGCCATCGAACCGAAAGCCACGCTGATTCTCGACGCGGCCATCGGCACAGACCAGCTGGGCAAATACGTCTACGCTGTCAACGACTCCGACAAGGTTGTCTACACCCCGATCGAGGTTGGCGAACTCGTGAAGGACTCGCTCAGAATAGTCACCAAAGGGCTCACCCCAAGCGACCGCTACATAACCCGCGCGTTGCTGAAAGTGCGCGACGGTATGACCGTGAAGCCTGTGGAAGCCAATGCGACATCTGCCGCGAAAACAACAACGAAATAACCATCAAGCCGCAAAGTCATGTTTTCGAAGTTCTTCATAGACCGCCCCATTTTCGCCACCGTGCTGGCGATACTCATGATTCTTGTGGGCGTGATAACAGTCAAAACACTACCCGTAGCCCAGTACCCCGACATCACACCGCCGACAGTAAACGTGTCGGCCACCTATCCGGGTGCCGACGCGAAGACGGTAGCAGAAACCGTCGGCGTGCCCATCGAACAGGCCGTCAACGGCGTGGAGGGAATGATGTACATGAGCAGTACGTCGAACTCCGACGGATCGTATAACCTCACAATCACCTTTGAGAACGGTGTCGACCTCGACGACGCGACAGTGAAGGTGCAGAATCTTGTTGACCGCGCCGAGCCGCAACTCCCGTCGGCCGTGACGCGCCAAGGCGTGGATGTGAGCTCGCGCTCATCGAGCATACTCCTGTTCGTTGCACTCGAAAGCGACGACCCCGAGCGTTATGACGCGCTCTACCTCACTAATTACGCTCAACTCCACATTATCGACCCGTTGTCGCGTGTCGACGGCGTCGGCGAGGCATCGGCATTCGGTTCGGGCGAATACAGCATGCGAGTGTGGCTCGACCCGGACAAGATGCAGGCCCGCGGCGTGACCCCGGCGGACGTCGTCGCGGCCATCGAAGCTCAAAACATTGAAGTAAGCGCAGGCTCGACCGGGGCCCAGCCCTCCCCTTCCGACACACAGTTCCAGTTCACCCTCACCTCGCAGGGACGGCTTGTCACGCCCGAGCAGTTCGGCGACATCATTCTGCGCACCGGCGACAACAGCTCGGTGCTTCACCTCCGCGACATTGCCAAGGTTGAGCTGGGCAGCAATAGCTACGGGTCGATGTCGCGCGTGAGCGGAAAGCCTGCCGGACTTATCGGCATCAACCAGCTCCCGGGAGCCAACGCCATGGACGTGGCCAAAGCCGTCGAAAAAGAGCTTGGAAACCTCGCGCCTTACTTCCCCCCGGGCGTGCACTACCGCATATTGATGAACACCACCAATTTCGTCTCGGCCTCCATCGACGAGGTACTGGTGACGTTCTGCGAAACCACGCTCATTGTGATGATCGTCATTCTCTTCTTTCTCCAGAGCTGGCGTGCGGTGATTATACCCATGCTCACTATCCCTGTTTCGCTAATCGCGACTTTCGCCGTGATGAAACTATTGGGATTCACGCTCAACACACTGACACTCTTCGGACTTGTATTAGCGATAGCGATTGTGGTCGACGACGCGATAGTGGTGGTGGAGGACTGCTCGCGACTCGTCGACGAAGGAACGCTAACGCCGCGCCAGGCCGCCGAAAAGGCCATGAAAGAGCTGCAAGGGCCGATTGTGGGCGAAGTGCTCGTGCTTCTCGCCGTGTTCATCCCCACGGCATTCATATCCGGCATCACCGGCGAGTTGTACAAACAGTTCGCACTGACAATCGCTGTGTCGACGGCATTCTCGGGCTTCAATGCCCTTACTTTCACACCGGCGATGTGCGCCCTGTTCCTCCGCAAGAGCAAGCCCTCGAAGTTTTTCCTCTATCGCTGGTTCAACACCAGCTGGGCTAAAACAGTCGACGCTTATTCAAAGATTATCGGCAAATTCCTGAAACGTCCGGCAGTGGCCATCGGTTGCTATCTGCTGCTGTGCGCCGCGGCTTTCTGGGGCTTCTCGAAATGGCCATCGAGCTATATTCCGCAAGAGGATATGGGCTACTTCATGGGCTCGGTCCAGCTCCCTGCCGGAGCATCGCTCGACCGCACTGACAAGGTAGTGCAAGAAGCAGCCCAAAAGTTGCTCGCAATGCCGGAGGTCGACGACGTGATCGAGATGTCGGGCTTCTCATTCCTCGCAAGCGGCAACGGTAGCAACCTCGGTTCGCTGTTCGTGATGCTGAAACCGTGGAACGAACGCAAAGGAAAGGAACACAGCATTTTCAGCGTCATTGACCGCTTCAATGCCGAGTGCGCGTCGATTCAGGAAGCGCTTGTGTTCGGCATCAATCCCCCCGCTGTTCCGGGACTCGGCATAAGCTCGGGACTCGAGATGCAGCTTCTCGACATCAACTCTCGCGGCATGAAGGAGATGGCCCAGGCGATGACCGACATTGAGGCTGCCGCCGAAAAAGACCCGCGTATTAAGTCGGTGCGCTCGCTTTTCGAAGGCGAGGTTCCGCAGTACAAGGTAAAAATCGACCGCGACAAAGTGGAGATGATGGGGCTTTCGCTCAACAGCGTCTACTCGACACTTTCGTCGTTCATGGGGGGCAGCTATGTCAACGATTTCGTGGAATTCGGAAATGTCTACGAGGTTAATGTCGCGGCTTCTGGCACTTCGCGGGCAACGGTCAACGACGTCCTGAAGCTGAGTGTAAGAAACGCCACGGGCGAGATGGTGCCATTCGCATCGTTCGCGTCTGTAGAGCCTGTGATGGGCTCATCTTCAGTAAGCCGCTATAACATGTATCAGACTGCGTCGCTGACAGCCACGCCGGCCGACGGGGTTTCATCGTCGGAAGGCATCAAGGCCATGGAGGAGATAGTAGAGCAGGCCGGTGGAGGGAACTACTCCTACGCCTGGACGGGCGAGGCCTACCAGGAAACACAGGCCGGCACCACGATTACTGCCGTACTGCTGTTTGCCATTATCATCACCATCCTTGTGCTGGCAGCGCAATATGAGAGCTGGACCGATCCGCTCGCGGTGGTAATATCCATGCCCACAGCCATCTTAGGCACAATCCTCGGATGCTGGTTCATGGGGCAAAGCATCAGTATATACACCCAGATTGGTATAATTCTACTTTTGGGTCTGTCAGCTAAAAACGCCATATTGATTGTCGAATATGCCATCGACTATCGCAAATCGGGCCTACCGGTTCGCGAGGCGGCCCGGCAGGGTGGCATCGTGCGCTTCCGCCCGATTATGATGACGGCGTTGGCATTCGTGTTCGGCGTGATGCCGATGCTCTTCGCGACGGGCGCCGGAGCCGAGAGCCGCGTAAGCCTCGGCACAGCGGTAGTCTTCGGCATGGCCGTGAACGCGATTATCGGCACTCTCTTCGTTCCCAACTTCTGGGAGCTGTTTGAGAATATCCGCGAGCGCTACCTATCGAAACTCTTCTCGGGAAGCGACGGGGTTCAGACTCCAGCCGCAACGGCCCAACAAGGAGCGCCGCGACAGCACCCCGCGAAAGCCACGACGCCCGAAAACAATGACGCGGCGACAGGCCAGGCGAACAAGGGCGTGTAAGCGTTTTTTATAGTTGTGTATATTCGGCATTTTTGTTAATTTTGCGCTTTGAAGCGTCGCGATTTCCTCGCGAAGTCGCGACGCATCATTTTTAAAAGTTCAAAGCGTGACAACAACACAACACACCATACCCCCCAAAAAACGGCTCGCCGTGCTCGGCTCGACCGGGTCAATCGGCGTGCAGACGCTCGAAGTGGTTGCCGAATATCCCGACCGCTTCTCAGCCACGGTGCTGATTGCCGGGAGCCGGGTCGAGAAACTCATCGAGCAAGCCCGCGCTGTCCGCCCGGAATGGGCAATCATTGTCGACGAGTCGAAGTATGCCGTTCTCAAAGAATCGCTCGAACCGCTCGGCATCAAGACGGCTGCCGGACAGAAGGCTGTCAACGACATCATGGATGCCGATTGCTTCGACACACTCGTAACCGCCACCGTAGGCTACAGCGGGCTCGCCCCCACTTTGCGCGCCATCGAGGCGGGTAAGGAAATCGCGCTCGCCAACAAGGAGACTCTCGTTGTGGCCGGCGAACTGGTTACGGAGCGCCTCGCGCAAAACCATTCGGCACTGTACCCGATTGACTCGGAGCACTCGGCGATTTTCCAATGCCTCCGCGGCGAAGACCCCGAGAGTGTAAAGCAACTCATAATCACCGCCTCGGGTGGCCCCTTCCGACTGTGGGACAAAGAGCGCATAGCCACCGCCACCCCCGCCGACGCACTGCGCCATCCAAATTGGGACATGGGTGCGAAAATCACTATTGACTCGGCCACAATGATGAACAAGGCTTTCGAAATCATCGAGGCCCGCTGGCTGTTTGGCATCGAGCCTGAGCGCATCACGGCGGTGGTTCATCCCCAGTCTGTGATCCACTCGATGATTGAGTTTGTCGACGGAGCAATCAAAGCACAACTCGGCGTGCCCGACATGCGCCTGCCAATCGCTTACGCCCTCGGCGCGACCGAGCGTCTGGCAACCGTCCGCCCCGGGCTCTCGATTGCCGACATGGCAACCCTGACTTTCGAAGAGCCCGACGCGACACGCTTCCCCTGCTTTTCTCTCGGACACTACGCTCTCGAAAAGCGGGGCAACACCGCGTGCGTCATAAACGCCGCCAACGAAATCGCGGTGGCCGCGTTCCTGCGCGGCGAGCTTTCGTTCCCCGGCATCTACGACGTGATTTCAGAAACACTCGCCAAGATTCCGTTCAACCCGAAACCTACCTACGACGACTATGTCGCCTGCAACGCCGAAGCCCGCTCGGTAGCGTCGGGACTACTCCGACAGCCCTCGATGGCTTTATAGAATTCTATCAATTAACACTTTCTGCAATTGGAATCATTTCTCATCAAAGCAGTGCAGCTGATTTTGGCTTTGTCGCTGCTCGTAATAATCCACGAACTTGGCCATTTTCTCTGGGCCCGCGTGTTCAAAATACGCGTTGAAAAATTCTATCTTTTCTTCAACCCGTGGTTCTCGCTCGCCAAATGGAAACCGAAAGGGAGCGAAACGGAATACGGCATCGGCTGGCTGCCGCTTGGAGGCTATGTGAAGATTGCCGGAATGGTTGACGAGTCGATGGACACCGATGCGATGGCCCAACCGGCGAAGCCCGACGAGTTCCGCGCGAAGCCGGCTTGGCAGAGGCTGCTCGTCATGACCGGCGGCGTGCTGAACAACTTCATCCTCGCGATTATCATCTACGCCGGAATCGCGTTCTACTGGGGCGACCGAACCATCCCCTACGAAAACGCTTACGAAGGGATGGACTTCACGACCCAGGCACAGGGACTCGGATTCCGCAATGGCGATATATTGCTCGCGGCCGACGGCCAGGCGATTGACCCGGCAGACAGATCGCACCTCTACAAGCTGCTTGAATCTAAAACCGTCACAGTGCTCCGAAACCACCGCGACACAGTGGTAATCAATCTTCCGAAGAATGCCATAACCCGTCTCGACCCGGAGGCTGGCTTCATGGCTTTCAGAATCCCGGTGATTGTGAAGAAGGTGATGCACGGCACCCCTGCCGCCGAGGCCGGACTTATGCCCGGCGACCGCCTCATTGGGGTTGACACGCTGGCCACGCCCGCATTCAGCGAATTCTCGCAAGCGCTCGTCGCGAACGGCGGCAAAGCCATCGACCTGAAAGTGCTCCGCGGCAACGACACCATCAGCGTTAAGGCGACCCCGAGCGAAGGGGGCAAACTCGGATTCGAATTAGTTCCCCCCCTGGAGATTTTCAAGTTCGAAGTCACAAAATACGGCTTGCTCGAGGCCATCCCTGTCGGGGTGGTTAACGGCACGAACACTTTGGTGACCTATGTAGGTTCGCTCAAGCACCTCTTCTCGAAAGAGGGCGCGGAAAGCCTCGGCGGATTCGGAGCAATCGGCAGCATGTTCCCCGAGAAGTGGAACTGGCGCACGTTCTGGGAGCTGACAGCGTTCCTTTCCATAATTCTGGCATTCATGAACATCATACCCATTCCGGCGCTCGACGGCGGCCACGTCATGTTCCTCCTTTGGGAGGTCATCACCCGCAAGCCGGTGTCGCAAAAGCTCCTTGAAAGGGCCCAGGTTGCCGGAATGTTCTTCCTCCTCGCACTACTTATTTACGCTAATTCAAACGACATTTACCGCTTCTTTATAAAATGACCCACTCAAGCCATAACGACAAGGCGCTCAAAGTGCTCCGTCTCAAACGGGGCAAGGAAGAGAGCGTTGACCGATACCACCCCTGGGTGTTCTCAGGCGCGTTGCAGCTCCCGCTCCCCGAAGGGCTGGAAGAGGGCGACACTGTGAAAGTCGAGGCTTCAGACGGCCGCGTAATCGGTGTCGGCCACTACCAGATTGGCTCAATAGCCGTGCGCATTCTCGACTTCTCTGACCGCGAGATAAACGCGCTTTTCTACCGCGAGCGGCTCGGGCAGGCCCTGCGGCTGCGCAAAGCCCTGGGCCTCGCGCGGCCAGACAACGACGCATACCGCCTCGTGCATGGCGAGGGCGACTTCGTCTCGGGCCTGGTGGTCGACATCTACGGCCCCACCGCGGTGGTGCAAGCCCATTCGCCCGGCATTCATTATGCCCGTGAAACCATAGCCCATCAACTTGTGGAACTCGAAGGGCTCAATGTGCGCAATGTCTATTATAAAAGCGAAACCACCCTACCCTACAAAGCGAGCCTCGACCCGCAGAACGACTACCTCATCGGCGGTTACGAGACATCAGTGGCCACCGAGAACGGGTTGAAGTTCAACATCGACTGGCTCAGAGGGCAAAAAACCGGATTCTTTGTCGACCAGCGCGACAACCGCTCGCTCCTCGAGCATTATTCAAAAGGGAGAACGGTGCTGAACATGTTCTGTTACACGGGGGGATTCTCGGTTTACGCCATGCGCGGAGGCGCGAGCGAGGTGCATTCGGTCGACTCGTCAGAAAAGGCCATCACACTCACAGATGCCAACATCGAGCTTAACTTCCCCGGCGACCGCCGTCACAGGTCGTTTGCCCGCGACGCGTTCAAGTTTCTCGACCAGACAGAGCCCAACTACTACGACCTGATTGTGCTCGACCCGCCGGCATTCGCCAAGCACCGCAGCGCCCTGCGCAACGCTCTCCGCGGCTATCAGCGACTCAACTTCCGCGCTATGGAACGAATTGCCCCCGGAGGCATTCTGTTCACTTTCTCTTGCTCACAGGCTGTGAGCCGCGAACAGTTCCGACTGGCAGTTTTCTCAGCCGCGGCACAGAGCGGGCGAAAAATCCGCATCCTCCACCAGCTGACCCAGCCGGCCGACCACCCCGTGAACATCTACCATCCCGAAGGAGAATATCTCAAAGGGCTTATCCTATATGTGGAGTAAGCTCCCACCAACACTATAAACCCACAAGATGAAAGCATTAATTGCCGCGGCTTCTGCCGCGATATTAGCCTCAGCAACCGCAATGGCAAACAATCTCGACCCTAACAATCCCTCTGGCAACGTCGTCGACCGCTTCGCCGACATCGAAGTGCTTCGTTACACCGTGCCCGGCTTTGAAGAGCTGACTCCGAAACAGAAAGTTCTCATCTACTATCTCACCGAAGCCGCCCTGCAAGGCCGCGACATTCTCTGGGACCAGAACGGCCGCTATAACCTCCAGCTCCGCCAGGTCCTTGAAGGGCTTTATCAGAAATACCAGGGCGACCGCTCAACACCCGAATTCAAAGCTTTTGAAAAATATCTCAAGCAGGTTGAGTTTGGCAACGGCCCTCACCACCACTATTCTGCCGACAAGTTTGTGCATGGCTTCACACAGCCATGGCTCCAAAAAGCACTCGCCCAGGCCGGGATGCCGGCAATGTCGCCCGAAGTCGAGCGCCTGATTTTCGACCCGGCCTTCATGGCGAAGCGCACCAACCAAGCAGCCGGCGAAGACCTCATCCTCACCTCTGCTAACAACCTCTACGGCCCTGGGGTAAGCCAGCCCGAAGTCGAGGCATTTTATGCCGCGTTAAAGGACACAACCGACCTCACTCCGATTTCCTACGGACTCAACTCGCGACTTGAAAAAGCCCCCGACGGACAGCTTGTTGAAAACTACTACAAAGTTGGCGGCCTCTACTCCAAGGCTATCGAACGAATCATTGAAAACCTCAACAAGGCCCTTCCATACGCCGAAAACGAAAAGCAGGCAGCCGTAATCAAAGAGCTAATCAAGTTCTACGAAACCGGCGACCTGACGACCTTCGACTCATATTCTATTATGTGGACCGAGGACACCGCCTCGCAGGTTGACTTTATCAATGGCTTCATCGAGAGCTATGGCGACCCCCTTGGCATGACCGGCAACTGGGAGTCAATCGTGAACTTCAAAAACGAGGGCGCGTCGCACCGCACCGAGGTAATTTCGCAAAATGCCCAGTGGTTTGAGAATCACTCGCCTGTTGACCCCCGCTTCCGCAAACCCGAGGTGAAAGGCGTTTCGGCCAAGGTAATAAACGCCGCCATTCTCGCCGGCGACTCCTACCCCTCGACACCCATCGGCATCAACCTGCCCAACGCCAACTGGATTCGCGCCGCCCACGGCTCGAAATCGGTCACCATCGAGAACATAACCCAGGCCTACGACGACGCTTCGCACGGCAACGGCTTCAACGAGGAGTTTGTCATCGACCAGCCGACCCGCGACCTGCTCGACAAATACCTGTTTATTACTGACAACCTCCACACCGACCTCCACGAATGCCTCGGCCACGGCTCGGGCCGTCTGCTCCCCGGAGTCGACCCCGACGCGCTCAAAGCCCACGGCTCGACACTCGAGGAGACCCGTGCCGACCTCTTCGCCCTCTATTATCTCGCCGACCCGAAGCTGCTTGAACTCGGGCTGCTCGATAACCCTGACGCTTATAAGGCAGAATATTACAAATACATGCTCAACGGCCTCATGACGCAGCTCATGCGCATCGAGCCCGGCAAGGATATCGAGGAAGCCCACATGCGCAACCGCGCCCTCATCGCCCGTTGGGTGCTTGAAAAAGGGACTCCCGACAACGTGGTTGAAATGGTTAAACGCGACGGCAAAACCTACATTCAAATCAACGATTACGCCGCTCTCCGCAATCTTTTCGGCCAGCTGTTGGCAGAGATTCAGCGCATCAAGAGCGAAGGCGACTATGCCGCTGGCGAAAAACTCGTCGAGCAATACGCCGTAAAAGTCGACCCTGAGCTCCACCAGGAGGTTCTCGAGCGTTACGCTGCGCTCAACATTGCTCCCTATAAGGGATTCGTAAATCCCGTTTACCTTCCCGTCACCGACGAGCAGGGCAACATCACCGATGTCAAGATAACCTACGAGGAGGACTACCTCCCGCAGATGTTCCGCTATTCAACCGACTACTCTCCACTCACCAAATAATTCACCCCGCCATCAACAGGCCTTAATTTGACAGCCATGAAGAAGATAATCGAATGTGTGCCCAATTTCAGCGAAGGGCGCGACAAGGAGGTCATTTCATCAATCACATCGGCAATCACTGAAGCCGCCCCTGTCGCCCTCCTTGATGTTGACCCGGGTGAGGCGACCAACAGAACGGTTGTCACATTTGTCGGGGAGCCCGACGACGTGGTTGAAGCCGCATTTGCAGGCATCAAGCGCGCTGCCGAACTCATCGATATGCGCAAACACCATGGCGCGCACCCCCGCATGGGAGCCACAGACGTGTGCCCTTTGATACCTGTGAGCGGCGTTACCCTCGAAGAGTGTGCCGAGCTTTCGCGCAAGCTCGCCAAACGCGTTGCCGACGAACTCGGCATACCCGTATATTGCTACGAGGCAGCGGCTTTCACCCCCGAGCGCAAAAACCTCGCTGTGTGCCGTGCGGGCGAATACGAGGCTCTTCCCGAGAAGATGAACCATCCAGGCAAAGGCCCCGATTTCGGCGACCGCCCCTTCGACGACGCCGCGGCTCGCACAGGCGCCACGACTATCGGTGCGCGCGACTTCTTAATCGCTGTCAATTTCAACCTCAACACCACCTCGACCCGGCGCGCCAACGCCATCGCTTTTGATGTGCGCGAAAAAGGTCGTCCCGTGCGCGAGGGGGGCAAGCTCACCGGCAAACCGCTCAAGGACGAAAACGGGAAACCAATCATGCAGCCCGGAACCCTGAAAGGCACAAAAGCCATCGGCTGGTATATCGACGAATATGGCATAGCGCAGGTGTCAATGAACATCACCGACATAAATGCCACCCCGCTGCACGTCGCGTTCGACGAAGTATGCCGGGCAGCCAACGAGCGCGGCATCCGCGTCACCGGCACCGAGATTGTAGGGCTCATACCCAAACGCGCGCTCGTTGATGCCGGGAAGTATTTCCTGCGCAAGCAACAGCGTTCGCTCGGCATCCCAGAAGCTGAAATTATCCGCATGGCCGTCAAATCGATGGGACTCGATGAGCTTAAGCCCTTCAAACCTGAAGAAAAAGTCATCGAGTATCTTCTTGAAAATGAGAACAAGAAGAGCGCGGGCAAAAAATTGGTCGACATGACCCTTGAAGATTTTGCCGACGAAACCGCATCTGAATCGCCAGCTCCCGGCGGAGGCTCTATCGCGGCATATATGGGCGCGCTTGGAGCGGCTTTGGGCGCGATGGTTGCCAATCTCTCGGCCCACAAAGCCGGCTGGGATGAGCGTTGGGAAGAGTTTTCGGACTATGCCGAGCGCGGTCGCGACATCCTCGACCGTCTTATTGGGCTTGTTGACGAAGATACAGCAGCCTTCAACCGCATTATGGGTGTCTTTTCCATGCCAAAGAATACCGACGAGGAAAAGGCAGCCCGCAAGAAAGCCCTTCAGGAAGCCACTCTTTATGCCACCGAGGTGCCCCTGCGCACAATGAAAACCGCCGCTGAGGCATTCGACCTGCTCGAAGCGATGGCAAACGAAGGGAACCCCGCTTCGGTTTCCGATGCGGGAGTAGGCGCGCTGGCTGCCCGCTCGGCTGTACTGGGCGCGCAGCTCAATGTGCGCATCAACGCCGCCGGACTCGACGACCGCTCAATGGCCGACGCCCTTTGCGAAGAGGCGGAAGAAATCGCATGCAATGCCGCGGCCCGCGAGGCACGGATTCTCGACATTGTCAATTCAAAAATCGGCTGACAGCCGAGAACACCATAAATGAACACCTCTATTATGGAAATGACTCTCCAGCAGTTCCAAGACGATATTCGCGGCGGCATCCCGGCGGTGCTCCCGGCTCCTCGCCCCTACGACACCTCAGTCAACCACGCGCCGCGCCGCAAGGACATCCTCTCTGACGAGCAAAAGAAACTGGCCCTGCGCAACGCCCTCCGTTACTTTCCGAAGGAGCAGCACGCCGAACTCGCCCCCGAGTTTGCCCGCGAGCTCGCCGAATACGGGCGCATCTACATGTATCGTCTGCGTCCGGCCTACGATATGTATGCCCGCCCGATCGACCACTATCCGGCCCGATCGCGACAGGCTGCGGCGATCATGCTCATGATTCAGAACAACCTCGACCCGGCTGTGGCCCAGCATCCCCACGAGCTGATAACATACGGAGGCAACGGAGCTGTCTTTCAGAACTGGGCGCAGTATCGACTGGCAATGAAATATCTGAGCGAGATGACCGACGAACAGACCCTCGTCATGTATTCAGGCCACCCGCTCGGGCTTTTCCCATCACACCCGGGCGCACCCCGCGTGGTTGTCACCAACGGTATGGTGATTCCCAACTACTCCAAACCCGATGACTGGGAGAGCTTCAACGCCCTCGGCGTTTCGCAATACGGCCAGATGACAGCCGGCTCATATATGTACATCGGCCCGCAGGGCATCGTGCACGGCACCACCATCACCGTTCTCAACGCCGCCCGCTCGCACCAGCGACCCGGCAAACCGGGCATTGGCGGCATGCTGTTTGTCACGGCCGGTCTCGGCGGCATGTCTGGTGCCCAGCCTAAAGCCGGCAACATTTCCGGGGTTGTGAGCGTCACTGCCGAGATTAACCCCGCCGCGGTAGAAAAACGGTTCAAACAGGGTTGGGTCGATGAAGTGCACACCTCGCTCGACGAACTGATTCCGCGCATAAAAAAAGCCGTTGAAAACGAAGAGGTCGTTTCCCTCGCCTATCAGGGCAATGTGGTCGACCTTTGGGAACGTCTTGCCGAGGAAGAGATTCCCGTGAACCTCGGCAGCGACCAGACATCGCTTCACAACCCCTGGGCAGGCGGATACTACCCAGTAGGCTACTCCTACGAAGAGTCGCGGCGCATGATGGCCGAAGAGCCTGAGCGCTTTAAAGAGGCCGTGCGCGAATCGCTCCGCCGCCAGGTTAAGGCCATTAACACTCTGGCAGCAAAGGGAATGTATTTCTTCGATTATGGCAATGCCTTCCTGCTTGAAAGCTCGAGGGCCGGAGCCGACATCATGGCAGCTGACGGCAATGGCTTCCGCTACCCCTCCTATGTGCAGGATATAATGGGGCCGAAATTCTTTGACTACGGCTTCGGCCCTTTCCGCTGGGTTTGCACCTCGGGCAAACCCGAGGACTTGGCTGTCACCGACCGCCTCGCTGCCGAAGTATTGGAAAAGATGCTTGCCGAAGCACCAGACGACATTAAGGGACAACTCGCCGATAACCTCCACTGGATTCGCGAAGCCGCCGAGAACCACCTCGTCGTGGGCTCACAGGCCCGTATCCTATACGCTGATTCCGAAGGCCGCACGAAAATAGCGTTGGCATTCAACGACGCAATACGCCGCAGCGAAATTTCAGCGCCCGTAGTGCTGGGCCGCGACCACCACGATGTGAGCGGCACCGACTCGCCATACCGCGAAACCTCCAACATCACCGATGGCTCCCAGTTCACTGCCGACATGGCGGTTCACAACGTAATTGGCGACTCCTTCCGCGGCGCGACATGGGTTTCAATCCACAACGGCGGCGGTGTCGGTTGGGGAGAGGTAATCAATGGAGGCTTCGGCATGGTTATCGACGGCTCGGAAGAAGCCGACCGCCGCATCGCCGAAATGCTTCTTTGGGACGTGAACAACGGCATCGCGCGCCGCTCGTGGGGCCGCAACCCGGGCGCCATGGATGCCATACGCCGCGAGATGGAGCGCACCCCCGGCCTGCGGGTCACCCTCCCGAATATCGTAGACGACACCATTATTAACTCCGCTTTCTAAGCAATGATCCATCATATTTCATCGGAATGGCTCACCATCGACAAGGTTGAGCAGATTGTAAACAGCAATTGCGCGGTCGACCTTTCGCCCGAGGCTGAGAAGAAGATTTCAGCCTGCCGCGAATATCTCGACAAGAAAATGGCGACCCAGAAGGAACCCATCTACGGCATCACAACCGGGTTTGGATCGCTCTGCAACATTTCAATTTCATCCGACGACCTCTCCCAGCTGCAGAAGAACCTCGTCATGAGCCACGCCTGCGGATGCGGCGAACGCGTGCCCGCACAAATCGTTCGCCTCATGCTGCTGCTCAAAGCGCAGTCGCTGAGCTATGGCAATTCGGGCGTACAGCTCGCCACGGTGCGCCGCCTCCTCGACTTCTACAACGAGGGGATACTCCCAGTGGTCTACAGCCAAGGCTCCCTGGGAGCATCGGGCGACCTCGCCCCGCTCGCGAATATGTGTCTACCCCTGCTCGGACTTGGCGAGGTTGAAGTCAATGGCAAAATGCGCCCAGCGTCAGAAGTTCTCGCTGAGCACGGGTGGGAACCGATGACGCTCCAGTCGAAAGAGGGTCTCGCGCTGCTCAACGGCACTCAGTTCATGAGCGCACACGCTGTGTGGGCTCTCATTGAAGCAAAACATCTCAGCGCTGCCGCTGACAATATCGCGGCAATGTCGCTTGATGCTTTCGATGGAAGAATAGAGCCGTTCGCGGCCCCGGTCAACGAGGTGCGCAACCACGCCGGACAGACCGACACCGCCGCGGCCATGCGTCGCATCCTCGAAGGGAGCCAGCTCATTGCCCAACCCAAAAAGCACGTTCAGGATCCCTATTCGTTCCGCTGCATCCCCCAGGTTCACGGAGCTGTGAAGGATGCCATAGCGTTTGCCACCCGCATTATTGAGGAGGAAATCAACGCCCCCACTGATAATCCCACGATTTTCCCGGAACTCGACACCATTGTTTCCGCCGGCAACTTCCATGGCGAGCCGATCGCGCTTCCGATGGACTACCTTTGCGTGGCTCTCTCCGAACTCGGCAACATCTCCGAGCGCCGCATCTACAAACTAATTTCGGGAACGCGCGACCTACCCTCCTTCCTCGTGGCCAAACCGGGATTGAACAGCGGCTTCATGATTCCGCAATATGCTGCAGCGTCCATCGTCAACCAGAGCAAGGCACTTTGCTACCCCACAAGCGCCGACAGCATTCCCTCCTCCCAGGGACAGGAGGACCACGTTTCGATGGGTGGCAACTCGGCAACGAAACTCTGCCGTGTAGCGGCCAACACCCGCCGGTTGCTCGGCATCGAACTCTTCAACGCCGCGCAAGCGCTGGAGTTCCGCCGTCCGCTGAAAAGTTCGCCCATTGTTGAGACCCTCCATGCGACCTACCGCAAAGAGGTCCCGTTTGTTGAAGTCGACACCGTGATGTATCCCCTCATCGATGCTTCGGAGCGGTTTGTCGCCAACTACGATTTCGCTTATTAATCAACCGCAAGTATCCCCAAACCCAAGACGCATGCGCACTTTAATCAGAAACATCGCGGCCATCTATGGCTTTCGCCCGACAGCTCAGGAACCACTCGCCGGAGCCGATATGGCTCATTTGCCAGTTTTGGAGAATGCGTGGCTCGCTATCGACGGCGAACGCGTAGAGGCTTTCGGGCCATTGGACACGATGCCCTCTGAGGACAGGTTCCAGCATGTTATCGACGCGCGATGGGGAATGGTGATTCCAGCCTTCTGCGATTCGCATACCCACATTGTGTGGGCCGGAAGCCGCGAGGGCGAGTTCCGCGACAAAATCGCCGGCCTCAGCTATGCCGAAATAGCGGCACGCGGCGGAGGCATCCTCAACTCGGCCGACCGACTGAACGACACGCCCGAGGACGAGCTTTTCGCACAAAGTCTGCGCCGACTGCGGCTCGCGGCTTCACGCGGCACCGGGGCCATTGAAATCAAAACCGGCTACGGCCTGACTCTCGAAGGGGAGCTGAAAATGCTGCGTGTGATCCGCCGCTTGCGCGCCGCCATGCCACAAATGGAAGTGAAAGCGACTTTCTTGGGCGCCCATGCGGTCGGACGGGCTTTTGCCGGACGACAGGCAGCATACGTCGAGCATCTGATCAACGACATGCTCCCCGCAGTAGCAGAGGAAGGTGGTTGCGACTTTGTCGATGTGTTCTGCGACGAGGGATTCTTCACACCGGAGGAAACCGGGCGCATTCTCGACGCGGCATCGGCTTACGGACTCGTCGGTAAAATCCATGCCAACGAGTTGGCCGTGTCTGGCGGCGTGCAGGTAGCCGTAAGCCGCGGAGCCCTTTCAGCCGACCATTTGGAGCGCATCACAGAGGTTGAGATTGAAGCCCTTCGCAGCACGCGCACTATACCGACGATGCTCCCGGGAGCCTCGTTCTTCCTCGGCATGCCCTACGGGCCCGCACGCGAAGCTATCAGGGCAGGACTCCCCGTGGCGCTCGCATCCGACTGGAATCCGGGCTCATCGCCATCGGGCGATATGCGCTTTGTTTGGACACTCGCCTGCGCCAAAATGAAACTAACGCCTGAGGAAGCATTGAACGCGATGACGGTGAACACAGCCGCGGCCCTCGGCATTGCCGATAAAGGCTGGGGCTCGATAACCCCGGGCGGTCCGGCATCAATAATAATCACAAAACCGCTCCCCTCGCTCGCTTATATTCCCTATGCGTATACTGAACCGTGGATTGAACACGTTATATTGAAAGGTCAATAATCAGCAACGACGATTTCTCTCTCCAATGAATAAAATCCAGGCAATAGTTTGCGCGACAGCGCTCGCGACCGCGGGTGGATTCGCCGCAGGGAACGAAAAGCCTTCGATTTCACCCCTAATGCGGGTTCAAGTCGCTTCCGCCCAACAGTCCGCCCACACCGCTATCAGCAAGTCAAGAGCCTCTTCCGACGAAGCGGAGGAGACCTTCATTCCCGCCATCATAAGAATTGACGAAACCCTTGGCGAAGCCGCGATACCACCCTACGTCACGCTATTGAGCCGGCGCGGCGACCTCGCGATTGTCAATGTTCCAAAAGAGCATATCAATGAAATTATGTCGGCTCCAGGCATCATACGAATGGAGTCGGGCATCTGCGCCGTTCCAGCCATGGATGAAGCGCGAGCCTTCTGCGGACTCAACGAAGTGCAAACCGGCATGCCTGACCTGCCTCGTTCGTTCGATGGGACGGGCGTGGTTTGCGGATTCACAGACATTGGGTTCGACCCCGAACATGTCAATTTCCTCAATCAGTCGACTGGGGAAAGTCGTGTCAAACTGCTTGTGAACTACGACCGATACATTGCCGAGCCCGAAACAGCAAGCAGCGAGGCTGAATTTAAATCGTGGGTCACTGACAATTCAGAAAACTGGCACGCCACCCACGTCGCTGGCATTCTCGCCGGGAGCTACAACGGCCACGAAGCGCCCTACATGGGTGTGGCTCCGGGAGCCGAAATTGTCGGAACTACAAGTTCGCTTGAAGCGCCATATTTGCTGGCCGGATGCGACCGCGTTGTTGACTACGCCCGCTCGCAAGGGAAACCGGCGGTTATCAATATGTCGATTTCCTCCTTTACCGGGCCCCGCGACGGCACGACCCTGTTCAACGAGTACATGTCGCGAATAGCCGAGGATGCCGTTGTCTGCATATCCGCCGGCAACGATGGCAACCGTTCAACGGGATGCTTCCGCTTCATTCCCGATGATAACCGCCCCGCAGTTGAAGCAAGGGCCATAGGCAGCAACTGGGATTGCATCGAGGTGAGCGGTGTTGCCGATTTCTGGAGCCGTGATTCGAAAACATTCACGGTAGAGCCGATTGTCTGGGACGACCTTGAGCACCGAATCGCCGTAACGTTGCCCGGGCTTGACCCATTGAAAGAAGTCACTCACGTCGTATACTCCTCAGACTCGATACCGGAACTTTCAGCCCTTGACAAGTTTAACGGCTTAATTGTAATGTCGTGCGAAACGAATCCCGAGAACGGACGTTTCAACACGGCGATGGCAATTCAATACACCAACAACGATGGCGAACACTATTCCGGGGCCTACGATGCTTCAAAATCGCGCTATCACGTTGGATTTCGAGTAAGTTCCGCTGAGAATGCGGCTGTCGATTGCCACGTTTCATCAAGTCTTATGATGATGTCGTGCTCCGACGTCACAACGCCGGCGTTCACAAACAGCCTAACAATCAACGACCTTTGTTGCGGCGAAGGGGTGATTTCGGTAGGAGCGTTCTGCACCCGCACCACGGTGCCTGTTATCGGGGTTGACAATTTGCGGATTGTGACATCTGACGAACCGGGAGCGCCGGCCGGCTTCACAAGTTTCGGGAATACCCCCGCGGAAAGCTTGCCGCACATTTCAGCCCCGGGGGCTCCGATTATCTCTTCTGTCTCCGAGCCACACATCCTCGCTTCCGAAGCCCGCGAAAGCGAATATTCAGCAGTCGTGAAATCGGAACACCGACACCACCACTGGGGGGAAGCCTCGGGCACGTCAATGTCGTCGCCCTACGCCGCCGGTGTTTTCGCGCTCTGGTTGCAAGCCGATCCGACACTCACCCCCGCTGAACTAAAATCCATAGCCTGCGAAACGGCGCTGACTCCGGCCATAGACCCGGCAAATCCTCGATGGGGTGCCGGAATGATTGACGCTCTTGCCGGACTGCGCCACATCCTCGCCTCGTCATCGCTGGCCGAGGTCGTGACGGCCCCCTCGTCGATTGAATTCCGCACCGATGGCACCACCATGTTCTGCACATCTCTGCGCACGCCACTCACCGCGGTCGAGGCATACGCGCCCGATGGACGCATTCTCGGTCGCACCGTCCCGGGGAACGACCCATTTGAAGCGTCGCTCACACTCTCCGTCACACCCGGGTCGGTGGTAATCGCCACAGCTGTCACGGCTGATGGAGAGCGCCACTCCACGCGTCTTTTAATGCGGTAGGACTGTTGAAGAAGCGCCTAACACATCGACGTTTGAAAAAAATTTCGTAATTTTGCCCACGGATAGATTTCCATCAACTTCGCATCAAACGAAACAATTATGAAGAGCCTTGTAACCCGATCAATAACCGGAATCATATACGTTGGATTAATCGTAGGCGCTATCTTCGGCGGCGCCGGATGGTTCTACGCCCTCGCGCTGCTGTTTGGCGTCCTCGGCATAGTGGAATTTGACCGACTGGCCAACAATGAACGCCTCTCAGCGGCCACCATCCTTCTCGACATCCTTGGGACGGCTTCAATAATCACCATCTTCGCGGCCCGCGCCGTGAATCCGCGCTTTCTGACAGCGGGGCTCTTCTGCACACTTGTCTATCTCGTTGGACGCCTTATAAGCCAACTTTATATTTCAGACGGGAACGCGCTGCGCCATTATGCGATTTCGTTCATGGGCCAGCTTTACATAGCTATCCCCCTTGGCTTGCTCACAGCCCTTTACAGCTTCAGCCCGTCGGTGGTGCTCGTGCTCTTCATCATGATTTGGCTTAACGACACCGGGGCTTTCTGCGTAGGCTCGCTCATTGGCAGCCACCGCCTCTTCGAAAGAATTTCACCAAAGAAATCTTGGGAGGGCTTTTTCGGCGGTCTCGCGTTTTGCATTGCCTGCGGCATTCTATGCCATTTCTACTACCCCGGTGTTTTCCGCGCCATGAGCCTTCTTGAGGTGCTCGGATTCTCGGCGGTTGTCAGCATTTTCGGCACTTGGGGCGACCTCGTGGAGTCGCTGATCAAACGCACACTCGGCGTGAAGGACTCCGGCAAAATCCTCCCCGGGCACGGAGGCATCCTCGACCGAGTTGACTCGCTTCTTCTCGTGTCGCCCGCGGTGATGGCCTACCTTCTCGTGCTCGCAGTTTATGCTTTCGTATAATAACCTCATAAATTTCCCTTCCTAATACGACTATTCCAAAGCTATGGCTAACGAACGATATATGATGCGCGGTGTGTCGGCCGCGAAAGAAGACGTGCACGCCGCGATTCGCAACATCGACAAAGGACTTTTCCCAAAAGCTTTTTGCAAAATAATACCCGACATTCTCGGGGGCGACCCGGAATGGTGCGACATCATGCACGCCGATGGCGCCGGCACCAAATCGGCGCTCGCCTACGCTTATTGGAAGCAGACGGGCGACCTCTCGGTTTGGAGCGGCATCGCGCAAGACGCACTTATAATGAACATCGACGACCTGCTCTGCGTGGGTGCGACCGACAATATCCTCGTTTCTTCGACAATCGGCAGAAATAAACGCCTTATACCCGGCGAGGTAATAGCCGCGATTATCAACGGCACCGAGGACCTTCTGCAAAGACTCCGCCAACTCGGGGTAACGGTCTACGGAACCGGCGGCGAAACCGCCGACGTGGGCGACCTCGTGCGCACCATCATCGTTGACTCGACCGTCACTTGCCGAATGCGCCGCGACAAGGTTGTCAACAACGCCAACATCCGTCCGGGCGATGTGATTGTGGGCCTCGCGTCATTCGGACAGGCTACCTACGAAGACTGCTACAATGGCGGCATGGGAAGCAACGGCCTCACCTCGGCCCGCCACGATGTTTTCTCGGCTTCGGTACGCGACCTCTTCCCCGAAACCTACGACAACGCCATGCCTGCCGAACTCGCCTACAGCGGCTCGATGGAACTCACAACCCCGGTGGAGGGGACTCCCCTCGATGCCGGACGCCTCGTGCTCTCGCCCACGCGCACCTACGCCCCAGTTATCCGCCAGATTCTCGAACAGATGCGCCCCGAAATCCACGGTATGGTTCACTGCACCGGCGGCGCTCAAACCAAGGTGATGCACTTTGTTGAAAACGTACATGTCGTTAAGGATAACCTCTTCCCCACTCCACCGCTGTTCAAACTTATCCAGGAGCAGTCGGGCACCGAGTGGAAAGAGATGTACAAAGTGTTCAACATGGGCCACAGAATGGAAATCTACGTCGCTCCCGACAAAGCGGAGGAGGTTATGGCCATCTCCCGCTCCTTCGGCATCGAAGCCCGCGTAGTAGGACGTGTCGAGGCCTCGGAAACCAACCGACTGACCATAAAGTCGCAGCATGGGGTCTTCGAATATTGACCCAGACTTCGCAAGATTCAAGCGCGCGCTCCCTTTCATCCTCATCGTGATTGCCGGAGGAATAATCCTTGCGACATTTTCACGCAACAGCCGTTCGGCCAAAGAGGACCCGCGACAAACCGAACACGCGCTACCCGACACACTCCGTGTCGCGACACTCTACAGCCCGTCGTCATACTTCATCTACCGCGACGAACCGATGGGCTACGACTATTCGCTTGTGAAGCAGTTTGCCGACGACCGCGGAATGGCGCTCAAACTCACCATAGCGCCCAACCTGCACTCGATGATTGCGATGCTCGACAGCGGGAAAGTGGACCTCGCGGCTTACGAGATTCCTGTCACGGCGGAATACCGATACAAAGTGATACCGTGCGGGCCTGAGACAATGACCCACCAGGTGTTGGTGCAACCCTTGAAAAAGGGGGCACCCCAGATTACCGATGTCACCCAGCTCGTGGGTAAAGATATCTATGTCGAGTCGCATTCGAAATACCTTCATCGCCTCGAAAATCTCGACAACGAGCTCGGGGGTGGTCTGAAGATCCATAAGGTCGAACGCGACACCATCATCACCGAGGACCTTATTGAGATGGTCGCGACGGGCGAAATCCCCCTTACCGTGGTCGACAGCGACATTGCCCGCGTCAACCGCAAATACTATCCCGCGCTCGACACGTCGCTCGACATCAGTTTCCCGCAGCGGGCCAGGTGGGGCGTCGCGCCCAAAATGCAATGGCTCGCCGACTCAGTGGATGCCTACTTTGCCGAGGAAACTCCCCGCAAGCGCCAGGCCGACCTGATGAAGCACTATTTCGAAATCAGCAAAGGCTACGAGCATCAGCACGCTTCATTCGGTTCGAGCCTATCGAAAGGGAAAATCTCGCAGTATGACGCGTTTTTCCGCCGCTATGCCGAGGATATCGGGTGGGACTGGAGAATCCTTGCAGCGCAAGCATACAAGGAGAGTAACTTCGACACCACCCGCGTAAGCTGGGCCGGAGCCAGAGGTCTCATGCAGATAATGCCCCACACAGCCCGCGCCTACGGCCTCCCGGCCAGCAAGATGACCAATCCCGAGGCCTCGATTGCCGCCGCAAGCCGCATAATCGCCGACCTCGACCGCATGCTCGAGAAGCGCGTGCCCGACCCGCATGAGCGCCAAAAATTTGTTATCGCGGCATATAATTCAGGTATAGGCCACATTTTTGACGCGATCGCGCTTGCATCGAAATATGGCAAGAATCCCAAAGTATGGGATGGCAACGTCGAGAGCGCCCTGCTAATGAAAGCCAAGCCCGAATACTACCGCGATCCCGTGTGCCGATCGGGCTATTTCAGAGGGCGCGAGACCGTTGCCTACGTCCGCGAAGTACTTTCGCTTTATAATCAGGCAAAGAAATCGGTCCCAGCGTGAACTCACCGCCCCGCAGAAAAGAATCATTGAAAAAAATTCACGGATGTTAAACTATTTGCCGCTTTTTAAGGTTATTTAAGCATAAGTGCTCTCCGCATCAAATTCATCACAAAGAAAATTCAACTATTTATTCCACTCAGAAAAAATGAAGAAACATTTCATCTCCGTAGCGATTATCTCGGCCATCGCCGCTTCCACGCTCTGCACATCCTGCATCGGTAGTTTCGCCCTGACCAACAAACTACTCGGCTGGAATCGCCAGGTTGGAAACAAATTTGTCAACGAACTGGTGTTCTTCGCATTCTGGGTAATCCCCGTTTACGAGGTTGCCGCCATGGCCGATGTGCTCGTAATCAACTCTATCGAGTTCTGGAGCGGCAGCAATCCAATAGCCATGGGTCGCAGCGTGATTGACGGCAAGGATGGCCGCTACCTCGTAGACTGCGATGGCAAGGGCTACACAATCACCCCTGAAAATGGCGGCAAAGCCATCCGCCTCGACTGGGAGGAAACCGACCGCAGCTGGAGCGTGGTCACTCCCGAAGGCGAGTCCTACAAACTTATGACTTTCGTCGACGACACGCACGTCATGCTTCCTGCTGCCGACGGCACAATGCGCCTCACAGAGCTTTCTAACGAAGGGCTCATGGCCTACCGCTCATCGGTGGAAAACATGTTGCTTGCCGCACGCTAACTCCCGCGCCTCACAATAAGAACGAAGCGCCAAACAAAAGCTAAAGGCCACAAGAGTTATACCAGCAAAAATCACGGACGGTGTGTCGAAAAATTCAATCGCCACACCGTCCGATTGTTTTGTCATGGAGCGACATAATGTTACAAACGGTTAACAACAGCGTGGCAAAGCGGGCCAAATATTGAAATATTGTTAAATGAGCGAAGATTTTTGCCCGAAAATTATGTTGCAAAACATAAAATTTCTACTTTTGCATCAGTTTTTCATGGTATTAGATTTAAGGTAAGAAGATTATTCGTC
>CAYTBH010000018.1:21698-28458 GCA_964435935.1 uncultured Alistipes sp. | reverse complement strand
TTCGTAGAGAAAGCACGCGAAATGGAGCGCTTGGGCGCTAAAATCATCACCCTGAAGGATATGGCAGGCTTGGTTAACCCTCTCCGTGCTGCGTCGATTATTTCGAAGCTCAAGGCCGCGGTGAAAGTGCCTGTTGATTTCCACACTCACTGCACTCCCGGCTATGGCCTCGCATCGTCGCTTATGGCAATCATCAACGGCGTCGACATTCTCGACACCAACATCTGGTGGTTCGGCGAAGGCTCTGCCGCTCCCGCGATTGAGTTGGTATATATCTTCTGTAAGAAACTCGGTGTAGAGGTTGAATGCGACATGAAGGTTGTTGGCGAAATCCGCAAACAGCTCAAGGACGTTCGTAAACGCATGGCCGACTTCGACCTCAACAAAGATAAGTTCCCCAACGAGTTTGATCCCCTCAACGACAAGCTTCCCGCCGAAATTGATGCTCTCTTCGACAAGGCTATCGCCGCTGCCAAGGCATCGAACGAGGAGGAACTCCTTGACGCATGCCACGCCATCGAAGATTATTTCGGTTTCCCGAAACCTAATCTCCTTGTGAAGGATGCCGAGGTTCCCGGTGGCATGTACTCCAACATGGTGGCCCAGCTCAAAGCGCTCCAGGCATCCGACCTGCTCGAAGATGCCATGAAGCTCATCCCCAAGGTGCGCCGCGACGCAGGTTTGGTGCCCCTGGTGACACCCACCAGCCAGATTGTGGGTTCGCAGGCTGTGCTTCTCGCAATTGACCGCCGCAAAGGCAACCCGGACTACTCGCAGGCCAACAACCAGTTCATTTCACTCGTTAAAGGTGAATATGGTCATACCCCCGTGCCTGTTGACCCCGCTTTCCGCGAAAAGCTCACAGGGTCGGCCGAAGAGAAGCCCTACGACGTTTCGAAATACAAGAAACCCGAGAATCCTTCGGTTGCAGAACTCGGCGGCGTCAAACTCGCTTCCAACAAAGAGGAAGAACTGCTCCTGGAGCTTCTCCCCAACGTTGCCAAGACATTCCTGACAAATCGTCGCAAAGAGGAAAACGTTGCCGCCGCTCCTGTCAAGGAGGAGAAGAAGGCTGTTGTCAGCGAAGAACCCATCACCGGCGAAGTGTTCCGCGCACCCATGGGTGGCCGCATCGTCGAGGTGAACGTGAAAGCCGGCGACAAGGTGAAAAAAGGCGAAATCATGATGGTTTATGAAGCCATGAAGATGGAGAACGACCTTGAAGCCGAACGCGACCTCACTGTGAAACGCGTGTTTGTTGAGCAGGACCAGACAGTCGGCACCGACCAGGTCCTCATCGAATTTGAATAATAACGAAAATGCTCTATACGAAGGCATCCCGTACCCCAAAGGCGGGGTGCCTTCGTTGTTTAAACAATACCATAAAAACTAACTAAAAGCAATTTACAATGGAAGATTTATTGAGCACCGTCGACTGGTCGCGATGGCAATTCGCCCTCACTGCCATTGTCCACTGGCTCTTCGTGCCCCTGTCGATTGGCTTGTCGCTCATCGTGGGCATAATGGAGAGCATCTATTATAAGACTAAAAACGAGCGTTGGAAGCGGCTTGCCAAATTCTGGATGCTCTTGTTCGGCATTAATTTCGCCTGCGGCGTGGCCACCGGCATCATTCTCGAGTTCGAGTTTGGCACCAACTGGTCGAATTATTCTTGGTTCGTAGGTGATATTTTTGGTGCCCCGCTCGCCATCGAGGGCATAGCCGCGTTTTTCCTCGAATCGACCTTCATTGCCGTGATGTTCTTCGGCTGGAAGCGCGTGAGCCCTGGTTTTCACCTCGCTTCAACCTGGCTTACAGCCATCGGCATCTGTCTTTCGGCTTTCTGGATTCTGGTCGCTAACGCCTGGATGCAGTATCCTGCCGGTATGGAGTTTGATCCGGCGCAGATGAGAAACGTTATGGTGTCGTTCTCCGACGTCGCTCTCTCGCCTGTGGCCCTCAACAAATTCTTCCACACTGTTTTGAGCGGTTGGGTGCTTGGTGCCGGCTTCGTTGTCGGTGTCAGCGCGTGGTTCCTTTTGAAGAAAAGCAATGTTGAGTTTGCCAAAGATTCCATGAAGATTGCCTCGTGGGTTGGTCTCGTTGGCATTATTCTGACGATGTGGACAGGCGACGGCTCGGCTGTCGAAGTGTCGCGCGTGCAGCCCATGAAACTTGCGGCAATGGAAGGCCTTTATCATGGCTCTAAAGGTCAGGGGCTCGTCGGCGTAGGCATTCTCGACCCCTCGAAGGAGCGCACCGATGGCAAAGACGCTATGCTCTTTGAAGTAGAGATTCCCAAGGCTTTGTCAATTCTCGCAAAGCACGACGCCGATGCCTTTATTCCGGGCATTAACGACCTGATTGACGGCATCGAGCTCGACGAGAATGGCGACACGATTCACACCGTCAGCTATTACGAGCGCATAGAGCGCGGTTTGGCCGCGCAGCAGGCTCTGCGCGATTATTCAGCTGCCGACGAAGCTGGCGATGCCGCGGCCAAAGCCGATGCTGTGGCGCGTTTGAAAGCCGACTTCAAGTATTTCGGCTATGGCTACCTCTCTACGCCCGATGAGGCTGTTCCTCCTGTTGCTGTCACTTTCTATGCTTTCCGTGTGATGGTGATTTGCGGAGGTTATTTCCTGCTGTTCTTCCTGGTGTTCCTTTTCCTGAGCTACCGCAAGCCGGTTCATCTTGAAAATCGCTGGGTGCTGTTCTTCGGCCTTCTCATGATTCCTCTTGTGTGGATTGCCTCTGAGGCCGGATGGGTTGTTGCCGAGGTTGGCCGCCAGCCATGGGTCATCGAGGGACTGCTTCCCACGCGTGCCGCTGTAAGTTCAATTTCGGCCGGTTCCGTGCAGCTCACATTCTGGCTCTTCGCGGTTGTGTTTGCCGGGCTTCTCACCGCCGAAATATCGATTCTTTGCAAGGAGATTCGCAAGGCTTCAAAGCGCGACATTCTCAAAGATGACAAACATTAATCCACTCTCAGCATAAATAATTATGGAAGCATTACAGATTTATTGGTGGTTCGTCATCTCCCTTCTTGGCGGACTCCTCGTGTTCCTTCTCTTTGTGCAGGGAGGGCAGACAATGATTTGGTCGGCTGAAAACGAAGAACGCAAGCGCCTGTACGTTAATGTGCTCGGTCGCAAGTGGGAACTGACTTTTACCACACTCGTGACTTTCGGCGGCGCGTTTTTCGCATCATTTCCGCTCTATTACTCGACAAGTTTCGGCGGCGCTTACTGGCTTTGGATGCTGATTCTTTTCAGCTTCATTCTGCAAGCTGTCAGCTATGAGTTCCGCTCAAAGCCCGCTAATGTTTTCGGACAGCGCACCTACGATATGTTCCTTTGGATTAATGGTTTCGTGGGTTGTGTTCTGCTCGGCGTGGCAGTTGGCATGCAGTTCTTTGGCGCAGATTTCTATATATCGCGGCAGAGCATTCTCGATGCCGGGTCCCCGGTGATCTCGGTGTGGAACGACGCGCACGGCCTCGAACAGGTGTTCTCGTGGCGTCCCCTCGTGCTTGGCTTCGCCGTTTATTTCCTTGCGCGCACGCTGGGCGCTATGTTCCTCTACCGCAATGTGCGCGACCCCCGCGACGAGGAGTTCGGCGCGCTTTGCCGCCGTCGCATTTTGGTTAACGGTGTGATATTCGTTCTGCTGTTCCTCGCTTTCCTCGGGGTGCTCTTCACAGCCGACGGCTATAGCTTCGATGCGGCCACAGGCCATTTCGTCCAGGTACCCTACAAATATCTGCTCAATCTTGTTGAATTGTGGTGGGTTGGCGCGCTGTTCCTCATCGGTGTGCTCGCGGTGCTCTATGGTGTTATCCGCGGTGCCCTTGACCCCAAATTCCGCAGCGCTGCGTTTTGGTGGGCCGGAATAGGTGTGGTGGTAGTGGTGACATGTCTTTTCTGCATAAGCGGCTACAACAACACGGCTTATCTCCCCTCGGCGTCGAACCCTGACTGCTCGCTGACGATTGCCAACAGCTCGTCGACCGAGTTCACTCTCACAGTTATGACGTGGGTGACATTGTTGTTGCCGATCGTAATCGGTTATATCGCATACGTTTGGCACAAGATGACTAATCCTCCTGTTACCGATGCCGAAATGCGGTCGTCCGACCATAACTATTGATTTGTATAATCCCGCTTAACAATAACAGAGCTGCCTGGAAATCGCTCCAGGCAGCTCTGTTTTATGATTGCGTTTCGGGCTTTTATGCTTGTTTAAGAAAGGCGGTGTCGTTTTGCAGACGCGGGGCAAGCAGGCTTGCGTGGCGGCGGTAATCCTTTGAGCCGATGTATGCCTCGATAGCCTCGCAATGCGATAGATTGTGCATATCCGAGCCAAGGAAGTCAACCATGTTGTTCTCGATTAAATATTCGGCTATATGTTTGGTTTCCTTGCCATAGTGACCGGCGAGGCTCAACAGATTCACCTGGAAGAGGGTGCCGGCGTTGTGAAGCTCCTTATAGCGGTTGCGTTTGCTGTGATAGTAGGTGTAGCGTTCGGGATGTGCCAGAATAGGACGATAACCCTTTATTTTCAAGTCGAAAAGGAACTCGTCAAGGTGCCATGCCTCCTGAACGAAAGAGTTCTCAACAAGCAGATAGCCGTTGGGCATCGGGTTCACTTTGCCCTCTTCAAGTTGCTGTTGAAGGAAGCCGTCGATGCGGTATTCGGCAGAATGTAGGAGTTCGATGGGTGTGCCGTTGGCCTCGACCTGCGCGCGCAGCTTTTCGAAAGCCGCGTTGATAATTTCGGGAGTGTTCTCGAAGGTATCCTGGGTGACGTGGGGGGTCGTGATAATCCTTCTGATGCCCCAACCATATTCCCTGGCAACAAGCTCGGCACCACCCTCGGGTTCCTGCTGGCCATCGTCGATTCCGGGAACGAGGTGGCAGTGTATGTCGGTATGGAAGAAGAGCTCAACCGGCTCCTTTGTTTTTTTCTTAAAAAAAATAAACATATCAGCTATGGGGAGTGTAGTTCTGATTGGCAAAGGTAGCAAAAAAATCGCTATATGGCAAGAGCCGCGCCGAGTAGCTTAGTCTCCCGGGCGGCTCTTGTCAGTAGGTAGTGTTAGATGTATGTAAGTTTGCTTTTAGAAGTCTTACGCGGTGGTTATTCGTCGCTCTTGGTGATGACGTGTTCGAGGATTTTGTCGGTGAGGACATGTTCCTGCTGCACGCCCACTGCGCGCCAAACGGGTTCGCCGTCTTTGAAAAGAATTAATGTCGGAACCGACTGCACACGGTAGCGGGCAGCGAGCTCATTGTTCTTGTCAATGTCAACTTTTACAATGGTGCCCTTGTCGCCTACCTTTTCTTTAACCTGTTCAAGGATAGGTGCCTGCATCTTGCACGGGCCACACCATGTTGCGAAGAAGTCGACCAAAGTCGGGGTCGAAGAATTGATGATTTGCTGAAAGTCGTTCATATCTTGTAGTGTTTTAGTTGTTCTTTTGGGGCAACCACTTTGATTGCCTGTTTCTGAGATTATAACGGCTACGAAGTTGGTTTGGTTCGCAGTCGGAACATTTTTACTCGGGAGGGATTTTTTACTTTGGTTCTCTATGGTTTCGGTTCGCCGAAAATTTGTAACTTTGCGTTGGAAACGAAAAATCCCTCTTATACCCCGCAGACCGATGGATATTAAAGGTACAGGCGTCGCGCTCGTCACGCCCTTCAACAAGGATTTCTCTATTGACTATGAATCGCTTGCGCGTTTGGTTGACTACCAGATTGCCGGAGGGGTTGAATATCTCGTGGTTTTGGGTACTACTGGCGAGGCCGCGACCCTTAGCGACGATGAGAGGGCCGCGGTTACCCGGTTTGTAGCTGAGCGCGCTGCTGGTCGCATCCCCCTTGTGCTTGGAATGAGCTCCAATGCGACATGCCACCTGTGCCATTCGTTGAAAGCTACCGATTTTGAAGGGTACAGTGCCATACTTTCCGTGGTGCCGTTCTACAACCGCCCCTCGCAGGAGGGCCTTTACAGGCATTTCAAGGCTATCGCCGAAGCATCGCCGCTACCTGTGGTACTCTACAATGTGCCCTCCCGTACCGGCACGAATATGGATGCCGCCACAACCCTGCGTCTTGCGAACGAATTTCCGGGGAAAATCATCGGCATTAAAGAGGCCTCGGGCCGCATTGGCCAGATTCGCGAAATCATTGAGCGCCGCCCGCAAGGTTTCCTTGTGGTGAGCGGAGACGATGCCTTGAGTCTGCCGCTTGCCGCGATGGGAGCGTCTGGAGTTATATCGGTAATCGGCAACGCGCTCCCCGCGTCTTTTTCGGAAATGACACGCCAGGCGGTAAGCCACAACTTTGACAAAGCAGCCCTTATCGACCGTCCTCTGCAGCCACTCTATCGCGACATATTCCTCGAAGGAAATCCGTCGGGCATAAAGTGCCTCCTTAATTTGATGGAACTGGCGGGCGACACCCTGCGCCTCCCACTTGTTCCCGTGAGCAATGCCACCCGCGACCTTATGGCCGCGCACCTCTCAGAGCTGCCGAAGCACCTTCTCGGTTAAAATTTGCGGCTTGCAATTGCAAGTTAGCTTTAAAACAATTGCAAGTTAGCGTTTAATTAGGTAACTTTGCACCCGCATAAGCGACATATGCGGCCTTTCGGGGCCACGATGTCGACACTGTTGGCTTGGTCCGGTAGCTCAGTTGGATAGAGCAACTGCCTTCTAAGCAGTCGGTCCCGCGTTCGAATCGCGGCCGGATCACCC
>CAYTBH010000018.1:12256-21598 GCA_964435935.1 uncultured Alistipes sp. | reverse complement strand
TTAGCGGGGTAGGAGAGGGCGGAAGTCGGGGAGGATGAAGGGGGCGATGTCGGAGTAGGGGATTGTGCAGGTTGGCATGCCGGCAGCATAGCAGGCGATTTCATACTGCTGGTAGACAAACGTCAGCCCTTTTGAAGTGAAATATGGGGGCATCGCAGGCAGAGTGAAGTCCTGAGGGTCGATAATCAGCGCATCCTCCATTGTGAAACTGTTGTCCGACTCGAAATATTGTTGCGAAATTGCCTCTTTTACAATAGCGGTAAGTTCTGAGATTGCTGTGGGGTCGAATATGTTGTAACCGAGCGCGAGGCCGTCGGAATTGCGGAATGTCGAGGCATATTCGTAGGTAGCTCCGTGTGCTCCCCCCGTGTAAATATAAATCGTGGAGAGATACGAGACGATTGAGTCTGTCATAAACGCATTCTTTATCCGCACGTCATATTCATAGTTCAGCGCCATAGCGTCCTCCATTTCGCTATAGCTTTGCATGTCATCCTTTGCCGTTGAAAGGAATGCCTTGCATGCGCTGTCGACAATCATCTGTCCGTTACTCAGGTCAGAGGACTTCGTTTGTGCCGATTGTTCTTGGTCTGGTAGTGCGGGAAGTATGGTCTCGTCAATCCATTTTCGGATGCTGTCGAGCAGTGCTGCGTTTCCCTCCTGGGGATACTCAACTTCAGCGGTACATTTCGCCGTGCTTCCACCGACTGTAATGGAGTCGGCAAACTCAATGGTCGTGGTTGTGAGGGGGAGGGTTGTCAGCGCGTTTTTGCCCTTCGAGCCACAAGAGGCCAATCCTACAATGCAAAGCGTTATGGCGGCGAAGGCGTGTATGGTGGATAATCTCATAAAGATGCGTTTTAAGGGTTCTGAGCGGCACTTTAGGGCCGTTTCTGAATACAAAGATAGGAAATATATCCCTTATCGGATACGATTCAATGAAAAAACTGCAAGCGGCGCTAATGTTAAATTCTTTTTTAGTACTTTTGCCAATCCAATACGGGGGAGCTAAAATATTGGTTATCCCTCGTGTGCGGTTTTTTGATTCTTGTTAAGGCAGTCTATGAAGAAAAAATTCAAGTCCGGCTATTTTAAAAGCGCTTCGAGCCGTGCCATCGCTATTGGTATCGCTTTGCTGGTAATTGTCGTAGCCATCATTCTGTCGTTGGTTTTGCGGAAGAAACCGGTTGATGTTGACCGTCCTACCGTAGAGGTAATTCCTGTCCCTGTGCGCGATGTCAATATCTATGGTGAATACGTCGGCCGCATTCGTGCCCAGCAGTTTGTCGAAGTGCGTGCCCGCGTTGAAGGCTATCTGCAAAATATGCTCTTCACTGAGGGTGCTTTCATCGAGAAGGGGCAGACACTGTTTATCATAGATCCTACGGCCTATCAAGCCCAGGTGAAGACAGCCAAAGCTCTTCTGAATAAAGCCAAAGCCGTTGCCAAGAAAGCTGAGCGCGATTTGAGTCGCATTCGCCCCCTCTTCGAGCAAAACGCTGCTTCACAGCTCGACCTCGACAATGCCGAAGCCGCCTACGAGTGCGCTATTGCGGAGGTCGTGGTAGCCGAAGCCGACTTGATGCAAGCCGAACTGACACTGGGTGATACATCTGTCAAATCACCCATTTCTGGATATATTTCCGAGCGTACAGCTGACATTGGCACATTCGTAGGCCCCAACAACAAGTCGCTCCTGGCAACGGTGGTCAAGAGCGACACTGTGAGGGTCGACTTCTCGATGACCGCGCTTGACTATCTTCGCGGCAAAGGCCGTAACGTGAGCCTCGGGAGTGCCGATTCGACCCGAAAAGTCAACGCATACGTCACAGTCACTCTCGCCGACGGATCCGTTTATCCCCATAAAGGAAACGTTGACTTTGCCGATCCGCAGGTCGACCCTACGACTGGAACATTCTCCGTGAGAGCCGAGATGCCTAACCCCGACCACTCTCTCCTCCCCGGTGAGTTCACCAAAGTGAAAGTGCTCCTCGATGTGCGCGAGAAAGCGGTCGTTGTGCCCTCGAGGGCTTTGGTTGTCGAAAAAGGCGGCTCGTTTGTCTATGTCATGCGCCGAGACAGCATTGTCGAGAAACGTTTCATAGAGACCGGCCCCGAGGTCCCCAACGGGGTGGTGGCCGAAAGGGGTCTTGCTCCGGGCGAATATCTGGTGGTCGAGGGCTACCACAAGCTCACCCCCGGCATGAAAGTCAACCCTATTGTGGGCCGACTCAAGCCATCGGAGGTTGAAGTGCCTGAAGAAGAATCATTTGTTGCCGACAGTGTCGCCACCCGTAAGGAGGATGCGACCGAGAGCCGTTAATGCCGACACAAAATGAAGAAGAATTTTTTTCTTGAACACCCAGTATTCTCCATCGTCATATCGATAGTGGTGGTGATACTCGGAACCATTGGTCTGACTCTGCTGCCAGTCGACCAGTATCCCCGCATTGTGCCTCCAGTGGTGCGCATCTCGGCATCCTATCCTGGTGCCGACGCTTCCACCGTTACTCAGGCTGTGGCCACCCCTATCGAGCAGGAGCTAAACGGTACTCCGGGAATGATATATATGAGTTCCACCTCCTCGAACTCAGGCTATTTTTCGGCCCTTGTAACCTTTGATATCGACACGGACCCGGAAATCGCTGCTGTCGATATTCAGAATCGCGTGAAGGCTGCCGAAAGCCGCCTGCCGGCCGAGGTGGTGCAGAATGGTATATCTGTAGAGAAGGAAACTTCGACGCGCCTCATGACCATTACGGTGCTTAGCGACGACCCCAAGTTTGACGAGGTTTACCTTAGTAATTACACGACCCTCAACGTCGTCGACCTGTTGCGACGCATTCCCGGCGTGGGCCGCGTCAGCAGCGTGGGTGGCCGTTACTATGCCATGCAGATCAAGGTGCAGCCCGACAAGCTTGCCGACCTCGGTCTGACAATCAAGGACCTACAAAACGCTCTCCGCGATCAAAACCGAGAGTCGGCAGCCGGCGTTCTGGGCCAGGCCCCGATGGATGGCGTGGAGGTCACTGTGCCCATCATTGCCCGCGGACGACTTTCGTCCGTGGCCGAGTTTGAGGATATTGTCATCAGGGCCAACGCCAATGGTTCGCTGGTGCGTATGCGCGACGTGGCCACTGTGACTCTTGAAGCCCAGAGCTATAACACCGAGAGCGGCATCAACCTCGGGAACGCCGCCGTGCTCAATATCACGATGCTTCCCGGCGCCAACGCCATTGAGGTTGCCGAGCGTGTACGCGAGGAGATGGATGTCATAAGCCGGAACTTCCCCGAAGGGATTTCATATTCGATTCCTTTCGACATGACGACTTACATTTCTGAGTCGATTCACCATGTCTACCGCACTTTCTTCGAGGCGCTGCTGCTTGTGATTTTGGTGGTGTTCCTGTCGCTTCAGAATTGGAGAGCCACGCTCATTCCCGTCATCGCGGTGCCGATTTCGCTTGTGGGCACTTTTGGCGTGATGCTGGTGTTCGGCTTTTCGCTGAATATGCTCACACTGCTCGGTCTCATCCTCGCCATCGGTATCGTGGTCGACGATGCGATTGTGGTGGTCGAGAATGTCGACCGCATTATGCACACCGAGCATGTAGGGCCCCGCGAGGCCACGAGCCGCGCCATGGAAGGCCTCGGGTCGGCGCTCATCGCGATGTCGCTTGTGCTTTGCGCCGTGTTTGTGCCGGTTAGCTTCCTGCCCGGAATCACCGGCCAGCTCTACCGTCAGTTCACCATCACTATCGCTGTTTCGGTGATTATCTCAACCGTTGTTGCCATAACCCTCTCGCCTGTGATGTGCGCGGCCCTTCTGACCAAGCCCTCCCACCGAAAGAAGTGGCGTCCTTTCCGCCTGATTAACTATTGGCTGGCCAAAGGGAGCAGCGTGTATTGCAAACTGATTCGGAAGGCCCTTGCCAACTCTCCCCGCATGTATGCCGGCTTCGGGCTTGCCATTGTGGCTATTTGGGCCATGAACAGCCTTATGCCGCAGAGCTTTATGTCGCAGGAGGACCAGGGCTATTTCTCTGTCGAACTCGAACTTCCAGAGGGCGCCACCATCGAGCGCACCAGGGCCGTCACAGAGCGCGCTGTCAAAGCGCTGATGGACGACCCCGACATTGAATATGTGCTCAACGTCACCGGTTCATCGCCCCGAGTGGGAACCAACCAGGCCCATTCGCAGCTCACGGTGATTCTTAAACCTTCGGACGAGCGCTCCGACAGCGGTTCGATTGACAATGTGCGCCACCGCGTACGCAAAACCCTTGCGGCTTATCCCGAAAGCAATGTCTACATCTTCACTCCGGCCATCATCCCCGGTCTCGGTTCGTCGGGTGGTTTCGAGATGGTGCTTGAGGCCCGCGGCGATGCCACCTACGCCGACCTCCAGGCAGCCGTTGACACTCTTCGACTGTATGCCTCCAAAACACCGTCGGTGAGCGACATTTCCACCTCAATGCAGAGCGACATTCCACAGCTCTATTTCGATGTAAACCGCGACAAGGCGCAGATGCAGGGAATTCCTCTCAGCGATATTTTCTCGACAATGAAGGCGTTCACCGGGTCGATCTACGTCAACGACTTCAATATGTTCAACCGCATCTACCGCGTCTATATCCAGGCTGAGTCGCCTTATCGCGAGCGGCGCGACAACCTCAACCTCTTCTTTGTGCGCAGCGCTCAGGGTGTGATGGTGCCTGTCACGACACTCGGTACAACCAGCTATACCACCGGCCCCGGCACCATCTCCCGCTTCAATATGTTCAACGCCGCCACAATCTCCGGCGAGGCTGCCAAAGGCTATTCTACGGGTGAAGCGATGGCAGATCTTGAAAAGATTGTCTACGAAAAACTCCCCGAGAACATCGGCATCGAGTGGAGCGGTCTTTCCTACCAGCAGAAGCATGGCAGCGGCAACACCGCCGTGGTTCTGGGGCTGGCGTTCCTCTTCGTGTTCCTCTTCCTCGCCGCTCTCTACGAAAGCTGGTCGGTGCCCCTGGCAGTCATCCTTTCGCTACCCGTGGCGGGAGTGGGCGCGTATCTGGGCATTTGGATTTGCGGACTCGAAAACAACATCTATTTCCAGATTGGCCTGGTGATGCTTGTGGGGCTCGTGGCTAAGAACGCCATCCTCATTGTCGAGTTCGCAAAGGAGGGCGTTGAAAAAGGTATGACTGCCTCGCAGGCGGCCCTGAAAGCGGCCTCGCTGCGTTTCCGCCCGATTGTGATGACCTCTTTGGCGTTCATGCTCGGCTTGCTCCCACTTGTGTTCGCCACCGGCCCCGGATCGGCGGCTCGCCGCGACATAGGCACTGGCGTGTTCTTCGGAATGCTCGTAGCCATCACCGTCGGCATCGTTTTCGTGCCGTTCTTCTTCGTGCAAGTGTCGAAAATTGCTAAGTTCAATATTCCCAAGCCTCGCTTCAGCGGCAAAATCATCAGCGCCGCCAAGCGTCTGCGTAAGAAAAAGTGAAGATATGACTAAGAACAACTTATTGCTGCTGCTCGCCGTCGCGTTCGGTCTGTCAGTCGCTGGCTGCACTGGCACCCGCAACCTCACCCGTGCCCGCGTTGATGTGCCGATGACTCTCGCTCCCGGTTATGCCGACTCGCTCTGCGTGGCCGACATGGGCTGGTGGCAGTTCTACTCCGATACAGCCCTCTGCTCGCTCATCGACAAGGCGCTCACCAACAACCGCGACCTTCGTCGCGCCGCCGCACGGGTCGAGGAGGCACGCGCCCAATTGGGTGTAGCCAATGCGCAGCTGCTTCCCGAATTGAGCGCCATGGCACAGCCTTCGCGTGAAACCGAACACTATGGCAATGTCTCAGAGACAACCGTCAAGGACTATTTTGAGCTTAAAGCAACCGTATCATGGGAATTCAACCTTTGGGGTGCCGGAGTGCAGAACCGCCGTCAAGCCAAAGCCCAATGGCTCGCCACCGAGGAGGATAAGCGGGCCATGCAAATGTCGCTTGTGGCAAATGTTGCTTCGCTATATTACCAGCTCCGCGCTCTCCATAGCGAGCTCGCCATTGTCAAGCGCACCCTTGTCACACGCCAGGAGAATGTTCGCTATGCCAAGTTGCGCTTTGAATACGGCGCCGTCAGCGAGGTGGTCTATCGCCAGGCACTCGTGGAACTTGCCACCACGGCATCGCTTGTGCCCGGTTTGGAGCATCGTATCACGGCCACTAACAACGCTCTGAGCACCCTGCTCGGCGAGCTCCCAGGCCAGCTGTTCACCAATGCCGACATCGACCCCGACGAGTCGCTTGAGCTCGATGTGCCTGTCGGTCTCCCCTCCGAACTTCTCCAACGCCGTCCCGACCTGCGGGCTTCCGAGCAGCGGTTGAAGGCGGCTATGGCCGGGGTGGGGGTGGCCTACGCCAATCGCTTCCCTTCGTTACGCATTTCGCTGCAAGGGGGCATTGAGGCGAAGGAGCTCGATGAGTTTTTCCAGTCGCCCTATAGCTATATGGTCGGTTCGATCGCCGGCGCCCTCTTTGACTTCGGCAAGCGCAAGCGCCGCTATCAGGCCGCCATCGCCGCCTACGACCAGGCACGCCTTGCCTACGAGCAAAACGTGATTGTGGCCTTCAGCGAAGTGTCTGATGCCGTGTCGGCCTATCAGCGTGTTTGCGAAACAGTGGCCCTGCGTGCCAAGCTGCGCGATGCAGCCCGCCGATATGCCGAGCTCGCTCTCGCCAATTATCGCGGAGGCAACCTTGCCTACATTGACGTGCTCGATGCCCAGCGCCGCTATTTCGACGCGCAAACATCGCTTGTCAATGCCGTTCGCGACCGTCATTTGAGCCTCATCACCCTCTACAAAGTGCTTGGAGGAGGCTGGACAGGTGGCCCTGCGGCATAGATTCCCCCTTTTCAGACAGAAACTCGTACAGCGGGAGCAAAAAAAATCCTTATCTTTGCGGTATCTAACCTTAATGATAAACTTATTTGCCTTCGCTCGGGGCTTGCTGTGCCTTGTTCGCAGCTCCCGAGGACGACACCTCGCTTCCATGAAGAACTATAATCATTCACGTTTTTTACCCAGATTTTAATTCCCCGGAGAATATCGACGCATTCCTTTGATGTATGCCCGCTAATCTTCGGGGCTACCGAATAATCATTAAACCAACCATCAGCTAATGAAAAAACTTTTACTAACAACTCTTGCGGCAGGCATGGCGCTCGGCGCGTGGGCTGCCGACGAGTCAGTGCCGGTGACGGTCACCGCCAACTCCAACGGCACCATGTCGATGAAAAACGGCTGCATGTCGCTCACCATCGACACCAATGGCCGCGTAACGTTCCTCAAACCATTCAGCTATCGATCGAGTATTCTCGACTCAAACGGCATTTACTTCGACTATACCGCTTCGTCGAACACCGGCCTCAACCCCGACACATTTGAAATCATCGCCAACACCGAGGATTATGGCGAGGTGCTCTGCTCCAACACTAAGAGCGCTCTCAAAGTTGCCCAGGGTTATATCCTGCGCCGCGACGACCCGGCAATCTACACCTATGTAGTTGTCCGCGGTTCCTCGACCTCTTCGTCGATCAACCTCCGCGAGGCCCGCGTGTGCACCCGTCTTGGCAATCAGTTCCTCAACGGTTATGTCGACGAGACGATGCGCGGCACCATCCCCTCGAACTCCGAGATGTCGACAGCCGAAAAAGCTGAGAACACAATCCAGGACGCCACCTACCGCATGGCCGATGGCTCGATTTACACCAAATACAACTGGGCGCAGTTTATTGACCGCGACCTCTTCCATGGCCTCATGAACTCGGGCCTCGGTGTTTGGAACATCCCCGTTTCCTACGAGTGGCTCAATGGCGGCCCGATGCGCCAGGAACTCACTGTTCACGCCACGAGCAAGTCGCCCATCACCATCCAGATGCTCCAGGGTGAGCACTTCGGCGCTCAGGCGCAGCCCTTCAAGGATGGCGAGGAACACCTCTACGGCCCCTTCATGATCTACCTCAACATGGGCACCCAGGAGGAGATGATTGCCGACGCCCGCGCCCGCGCCCTGCAGGCTCGCCAGGAGTGGCCCTTCCAGTGGTTCCACCACGAACTTTACCCCACAAAGCGCTCCACAGTCAAGGGCCGCCTCGTTCTTCCCAACGGCCTTTCGCCCGACGGTATGAAGATGATTCTTGCCGACGATAAGGACACCGAGATGATGAACAAGGGTCGCCAGTACATCTTCTGGGCCAATGCCGATGCCGAAGGCAACTTCGAGATTCCGGCAGTCCGCCCGGGCAGCTACTCGCTCTATGCATTTGCCACCAAGGGGTGCATCACCGACCAGATGAAATACGATGGCGTGGAGGTTGGCGAGGATGCTGTCACCGATCTCGGTGATGTCAACTGGACTCCCGACAACCGCCTGACCCTCCTCTGGCAAATCGGCGAAGCCGACCGCCTCTCCGACGGTTTCCGCTACTCCGGCGACCCGCGCGCTTACGGCGACTGGGAGAAGGTACCCGCTACTCTCAACTACACCATCGGTACTTCGACACCTGAAAAGAACTGGTACTATGCCCAGACCAAAAACGGCTCATGGAACATCTATTTCGACCTTGAAGAGGGCTTCGACGAGGATGTCGTTCTCACCGCTTCTGTTGCCGGCGCTACAAACGCTCCCCGCGTGGGCGTTTCGGTCAACGGCAAGAGCCAGGCCAACTGGACCTTCTACAACGATGCCGCCATCTATCGTTCCGGCAAGCTCGGCGGTCGCCATTGCGTGAAGCAAGTGGTTGTGCCCGCATCGGTGCTCAAACCCGGCGAGCAGAACAAGATCGCGCTCACAATGTCGGGCATCGGCGGCAACGGCGGTGTCATGTGGGACTGCATCAAGCTCGAAACCGACCGTCTCAGCTCGATTTCCAACGTCACTGTCGACGGCAAGGTGGCTGATGGCGAAGCCGAGCTCTACAACCTGCAGGGCATCAAGGTCGACCGCGCTACTGCCGCCCCCGGCATCTACATCGAGCGTTGCGGCGAAGTTTCAAAGAAAGTGAAGCTCTGATAGATTCAATTCAACTATCCTGAGCGGGATTGCGAAAGCGCTGTGTCGGCCACCGACACAGCGCTTGTTTTGTTAGGGGGGTAAGGCCCATGGCCCTTGCCCCCCTAACTTGATTTATCGAGATTAATCAAGATAACCCAGGATTAATCGAGATTAATCGAGATAAATCGAGAGTCATCATAATTAATCGAGAAAAATTGGAATAATAAAGCCGGGGGCAGCACGCTGCCCCCGGCCGGGTTTTGGAGAATTGTCTTTGAGTTGTTGAAGGCTCTTGGA
>CAYTBH010000018.1:0-12156 GCA_964435935.1 uncultured Alistipes sp. | reverse complement strand
GCTGCCCCCGGCCGGGTTTTGGAGAATTGTCTTTGAGTTGTTGAAGGCTCTTGGAGAAGTTGTTTCCTAAGAGCACTTGTCTCTCTTAGAGGATAACCTTGGTGACACCCTTGGCGCTCTTCACGAGGTAGAGGCCCGAGGGAAGGGTAGCTTCTTCGAGCGATTCAAACACGCCAACCGAAACACCCGAGAGGTTGAAGATTTCAACCATGCCGTCGCATTCAGCCTTGACGTTTTCAACGCCGCTGTCGCCATAGCTGCCGTCGGCATCGGAGATGATGAAGCCGTTTAGCTTCACAGAGCCGCTGATGCTCGAGGGGGTGATTTTGATGAAGTGCGACTCGGGGTTGAGCGCGATTTCACCGGCAAAAGGCATGTCGTCGGCGTGGAGCACGCGGATGGTGCGCCATCCGGGAGCCACGTCGCAGTTGCGCGACTCCTGAATCTTAAGGGTGAAGGTGCCTTCGCCCTCGATGTCGACATACATGTTCTTTGCCACGGGGCCGTAGTAGGCCATCACCTTGTCGGTGTTCTTGGTCATGGTGACATCCTCGGCGGTCACAGATCCCGAAGCCTGAACCCAGTGGGGGTAGTCGGCCTGCTTGTCCTGCACGAGGCCGCCCTCGGTTTCGAAGGGTGCCACAGCGTCAAACGGCTCGAAGTTGGCGGGGAGGGTCTTGGCGGGCTTGCCGTAGTGGGTTTCGCCGGCAGCCTTGAGGGCGCCGAAGTCGGCGGTGGTCATACGCACCGAGCCGGTGAACTTCTTGTCGCCGGCTACGTTTGTCACCGAGCCTTCGGGGAAGGTCACCACATACTCGCTGTTGGCATCGAGAGCCTCGTAGTTGATATTGAGTTTCGAGCCGTTGGCAGCGATGGTGATGTTCTCATACTGGTGTGCGCCGGTGATTGTGGCGTTGCCGTTGTATTTGATATCCTGGTTGAAGGCGAGCGAGAGCGAGCCGTCGGCGTAGCTCATGCCGTCGTTAACGAGGTTATCCGAGATGAGTTCCAGGGGTTCCTGGCCCGAGGGGAAGACGTAGCGCTCCACAATGAAGTCGTTGACGTTGACCTGCTTTTTGCCGTTGGCATCGAAGCGGAACTTCACGGGGCCCGAGCTCAGGTAGGTGGTGGTGAGCTTGTACATCTTCTTGCCCGACATCTGCACGCTTTCGGTGTTCACGATTTCGCCGTTGACGATGGTGTGAACCTTCACTGTACAGTTTGACGAACCGCTGCCGTTGCCGATGAAGAGGGTGGCGGTGGCGGGGCCGGTCACTTCGGGCGACTCAACGTAGCCGCCGGCTGCGGCGGTCACAAACTGGATGCAGCGGTTTGAAGCGCCCTTGTCGTTTTCGCTCGCTGCTTCGAGGTTGTTGGAAGCCGAAAGCACGCAGACGCGCATCTTCTCAGCGCCGCAACCAACGATCATGCCGTCGAAGTTGAACGCCTGGTTGGTCTTGGCGTTGAACATGTCGGTGTTGGCGGTGATGTTGGCGTATTTCGCACCGAACGAAGCGGGGAGGGTAGCGAAGTCAGAGTAGAAGAGGATACCCCCTTCGGTGGTCGAGAAGTACCATACGTCGCCCTCAGTGGTGCCGAGGTCGTTCTTGGCGTCGACGCGCCAGTAGTAGGTCTTGTTGGCTTCAAGGCCCGAAGTCTCATATTCCTTCTTGGTGAGGTTTTCGGCAACCTTGGCCATCGTTTCGGCAGTCTCGCCGATGTTCACCGTGTAGGTAACCGTTCCGCCGTAGTTCTTGGAATCGTTAGCCCATGAGAGGGTGAGACCCGAAGCAAGGCCAACTTTCTCGCCGTTGGCAACCGAGGGGTTGGTCGACTTTTTGGGGAGCGAGGGGTCGCCGGTGGTCTCGGCGGCGATTTCGTTGGAGTAGTCGCTCTTCAAGCCTGAGCCGTTTGTGGCGTAGATGCGGAAGGTGTAGGCGGTTTCGGGAGTGAGGCCGCTGACGGTTACGGTTGTGGCGCCGGCTGCCGCGGTGCCTACCTGTGCGTAGCTGCCTTTGCCGGCCTTGGCCTCAACAACGAAGCCGTCGGCGGTGTTGCCGTTAAGCTCCCAGGTGAAGGTCGCGGTGGTCTTGTCGATAGCTGTCAGCGCGAGCTTGTTGGGCTTCTTGATGTAGGGGTAGGCACTGGCGATGGTAAACGAGTAGTTCTCGATGTTCATGTAGCCGTTGGCAGCGAGCAGCGTAGCGTCCGACGCATCGTTGGGGTTCAGCCCGTTGGCTGTTTCCCATTCGTCGGGCATGCCGTCCTTGTCGCTGTCGAGAGGCTTCACGCCGCCCGAGAGGTTGGCATCACCCTTGTGCGACAGCTCTGATTCGCTTGAAATACCGCCGAGAGTGCCTTTCTTTCCGTAGGATTTCAGAAGGTCGATCACATAGTCGTCGATCACGTCGCGCACGGGGAGCGAAGCGCCAACGTTCTGCTCGATCCATGTGAGTGCCTCAGCTGCCGTCATCATGTTGGCGATGGCGGGAATCTGCTTCGGAATCTCGCGGTACTTGTCGGATTTGATCACATCGTAGTTGATGCTCGAGCCGGTGCCTTCGTGAATCACCTCGTGGATGGTGAGGTTGTTGAGGGCTTCAAACGACTCAACCCATGTCGAGGCGCGTCCGTCGGACTGCTTGCCGCGCATCGATTCAACGTCCATCAGTTCGCCGTTGACTTCGCCGTCCTTGTTGGAATCGTAGTAGTTGCCGGCACCGTAGAAGTGGAATGCCTCGGAGCCGCGGGTGAAGGGCTCTTTAGCACCGTTCCAGCGACCGCGCATGAAATAGTTGTTCTCGATGTGGGCCCACGAAGCGCCTTCGGTGTCGCCCATGATGTAGCAACCGCCGTCGCCCCAGTTAGCCACTACGTTGTTCACGAACTGGTTCAGGCCCTTGACTTTGGGGTTGCGGGTTTTGTTTTCGATGTAAAGGTTGCGGTAGAGGGTCACGCCACCGTCGGTCTGGATGAGGCCGCCGCACGAGTGCGACTGCAGGCCCTGGCCGATAATTGAGTTCTGGATGGTGATGTTGCCGGGGAGGTCGCCTTTGCTGTCCCAGTTGACCGAAAAGTTTTCGTCCAAGCCCCAGTAAACCGAGCAGTGGTCGAAAATCATGTCGGTGCCGTTGGCGATGCCGCAAGCGTCGGCACCCGAAGTGCCCCCTTTGCCCATGCGGAAGCGCATGTAGCGCACGATGAGGTTCGAAGCGCCCGAGAAGGAGATGCGGTCGCCGTAGATGTTGATGCCCTCGCCCGGAGCGGTCTGGCCGAGGATGGTGTTGTTGCCCTTCACAACGAGGGCCGACTTGAGGTTGATGGTGCCGGCCACGTCGAATACAATCACGCGGTTTGTGCCGCTCACAGCGTCGCGGAACGAGCCTTCGCCCGAGTCATTGAGGTTGGTGACGTGGTAGATCTGGCCACCGCGTCCGCCCTTGGTGAACCGGCCGAAACCCTCCGCGCCGGGGAATGCCAGCAGGTCGGCCTGGGCCGAGGCACTCATCGAGGCTGCTAACGCGAGGGTGGCAAGAATTGCACCTTTCAGGATTTTTTTCATTGGTAAAGTAGTTGTTTAGGTTAAGAAGAGAGTGGGGTAGGGGTGGCGGTTTTCCCGCCGGGGTTATTACGGATTCCACCGCCGGACCCCGAAAAGCGGGCACGGCGGTGGAATTTCTTTACGAAAGTAAGGATTTATTACTTCTGGATGTATTTTTTGCCACCCTTGATAACAAGGCCTTTGTAGTTTTCGTCAACCTGGATGCCGAGGGTGTTGTAGATGGGAGCATCGGCAGCGGCAGCGTCAACAGCGACATTTTCAACACCGGCTTCGCCAGTCTTGATCACGATGTGGTAGATGTTGAGTTCGTTATTATCGCATCCGAAACGCATTATGGGTGCGTCTGTGCCTTCATAGTTGTAGGTGAACTTGTACATGCGCTTGTAAGTATATTCACCGTCAGGTTTGCCTACATAGCTTGCTTCCTGAGCTTCTCCGTTAACGACTGGAACAATTTTGCACTTGATGCCATCAGCAACGTATTTGCCACCTGCGGTTCCAAGGTAGAGGTCTACAGAGAACGGACCTTGAACAGCGGGAATCTGGAAATAAGTGTCTTGACGGCAACCAGAGTTAGCGTTGCGGTTGAACGCGAGGGCATTTTTGGTGCCGATATAATCCTCTTCGGAAGCAGCTTGATAGTCCTTTTCGCCCCACTCACCATCGTAGTTACCCCAACCTGGCATAATGAGCACTCGGGCAACACCTTTATCGCCCCATACAATAAAGGAGTGAGAGAGATCAGCGTCGGCGTAGTCAACGAGTTCACCAGTTTCCATGTCGAGAGCTTTTGACGTGTCTACGGTCCACACATCGTCAACCTTTTCTTGAAGCGATTGTGCGTCTTCTATCCATTTTACCCAGGGAACACCTGTTTTGTCGATAAGGTCAATGTTGCCGCTAAGACCAAAGCCGAATGTAGGCGGCTCTGCCGGCAGGTATACATCGATTGCGAACTGAGGAGCAATCTGATCAAAATCGTAAACGATTTCGTCGGCGCTAACTGTCATTGCAGCGCTGAGAGCGGCTACTGAAAAAAGTAATGATTTTTTCATTGCTAAAAAATTAAGGTTAAAATTGGTTGTTTTGGATTTTTATTGATTAAGTGTGCCCCGGCGGGGAAAATGGTAACCCCGCCGGAGATAAGTGTTAAGTCAAGATAATTGATTTCAAATGGTCCTGGTGTTAATAGCCAGGAAGCTGTTTCAGGTTGGGATTGTCAATAAGCGGATGCCCAACAGAAATGTTTGCGAAGGGGAGTAGCTCACTGTGCAATCGCTTGTAATAACAATAGGTACTCTGATCGCCACTAATCCAGTCCGGGTAAACACCAGGGTCTTGCGTGTTCTCAGCACGCCCCGTAGCGCGTGCGGGCATCGAATTGCCAACTCCAAGAGATGCTGCTGCTTCGGCACTATAACCGGCTGCCTGCCGGGAACCTTTGTTATACGCACTTGTCCATGCTTGGAACATGTTTGCGGCATAGTACTTCGGATCTGTTTCTCCTATGGTTATGCCATGCGCAGCAAGGATAGAATTCACAACTTGTAAGTGGGCCATGCGGGCCTCATAATCCTTCTGGTTCTTTTGCTTTGTAGTGAGTTTTTCACCTTCAGCAGGTGTATAGAAGGGCTCGGCTGCCATCAATGTTGCAACTTCTTCAGGTGAAGTGATTTCAACATAATCAATCTTGAGGAACTTGGTGCCGAATTCGTTGGCATCCTTAGTCATCGGATAGAGGCGAACCTGTACAGTGTTAGCGTAATCGCCTGTGTGGTCTGACAAGTCGATAAGAGCTTGTTTAGTTCTGTTAACCTGCCAGTCAAGGAGGTCCATGCGGATGAGGTCGCTACGGGTTGTCATTTCATCGGCAAGCTCCCACATACGTTCTTGCATCACTGCTTTTTGAAAACCATCGAAGTCCTCGGGAACAGGGAGATGTCCAACGCCTGCGCGGTCGCGAACCTCCTTTAAGCTTGCAATTCCAGCCGGGGTTGGTCCACCATTCAGGAAGTTTTGTGTCTCGGCATACATAAGAAGCACGTCGGCATAGCGCAGAATAGGTATGTCGATGTTTCGTTTCGCTGCTTCGGCGGGCGCGGTGCACCATTGCATTCTGTATTTGCCTCCAAGAACGGAAGAATAGGTTGTGCCGACGTTAGTCCAATCCGTTCCCTTGGAGTCAGTAAGGAAGGATATGGAGTAGGTACAACATGTTACATCGCGGCGAGTGTCTTTAGGGTCAAATGAAAGATAGTAGGTTGGAAATTTGGACTGCAGAGGGCGGCGGAATCCGTAGCTGCTTCCGTCTGTGCTACCCGGCTGACCATTGTCTTTTCCGAATGATGAATTGGTGGTAGTTCCGAGGTTCGCAGTGTGAAAGAGCATTTCCTCCTGCGTAATTCCAAAGTTTCGCTGACAGTAGTTGTACCAAAGCGTTTGGAACCCGCTCATCTTGCTGTCACCTTGGATGAGGTGGTTCTCGCCATGTTCGATAATGCGGAAGAGTGCTTTGTCTGCAATTTCGTAGATTTCTTTAACTCTCGTTGCATCATCACGGCGGGCCATTTTGAGCGAAGCTGGGTCGAAAGTTTTCAAATCCCAGCGAAGGGAGTAACCACCCGCGTGCAAGCATATACGGGCCAGAATACCCAAAGCTGCCTGCTTTGATATGCGCTCAGGGAAGCCGTATCCGCTTTCTGACAGCCAAGGGATGTCATCAACGCTTGACTGTATGTCGGAAATAATGTGGTCATAGATTTCATCGCGACTTGTGCGCGACGGATAGAGCACTGACGGGTCGGTGATGTCTTTGTCGAGATCGGGGTCCCATTTTGCCGGTACGTCGCCGTAGAAGCGGATAAGGTTGTGGTAACAGATGGCGCGGAGTGTGTAAAGCTCTCCGAGAAGTCCACGAGTCTTGTTTGTGGAGGGAAGTTCCTTTATGTGTTTGATTCCCACGTTGCAAGCCTCGATAATACGGTAGGATTCACTAAAAGTAGTGGATAGAGTGAAAGGCCCTGATTCAGGTGTGTAATAGAAGTTGGCAATAGCCCATTTCGAACCCGCTATGCCGTAGACGTCCTCGTTGGGCATTGTGATTCCATCGCCAGTGTTGAACTGTCTGTATTGCTCCTCGTGTACAAGGCCGCGGTAGCAGCCCTGAACGAAGACTTCTGCCTTATTCTCGTCGCTGAAAACAAAATCGATGTCGTCGGCGGTGTAAGATGGCATTTCGAGCGTGTCCTCGCAGGAAGTGAGCAGCACCGGGGCAGAACCCATGAGCATGGTGGCTGCGAGCAAGCTCTGTATCTTGATTCTTTTCATTTTCTTAGATTTCAAGTTGTGTTAACCTTGGGTTTACGCCTTAGAATGAGAGGTTGATGCCGAGAACATAGCTGCGCGAGAGGGGGTATGCGGAGCTATCGTAACCGGGGGTACAGATAACGTTGTCGTTGGCCGAAGAGGTGTCGGGGTTGTAACCTTTGTACTTAGTCCAGGTGGCTACGTTGTTACAGGTGAAGTAAAGGCGCAGGTTGGAGATGTAGGCTTTTTTGAGCCACTTGGTGGGGAAGGTGTAGCCAAATGTAATCTGGCCGATGCGCAGGTAGGAACCATCCTCTACAAAGTAGGAATTGGCATCGGTGATATAGCTCTGGTTGGTGGAGCTGAGCGACCATGTGGGATCGGAGTTGTTAGCGTTAAGCTCTCTAACTCGATCAAGCGAAGTGGCCATACGGCCTGTCGAGGGGTCGATCAGGCGATAGTAGTGGTCGCCGAACTCTTTGGGTACGTTTTCAAACGGAGCGAAGGGGCTCATTGAGTGATTGGTGGCGTTGTAAATGTCGTTGCCGATGGAGAATTTCAAGAATATGCTCAGGTCGAAACCCTTATAGGTGAAGGTGTTGTTGAAACCTCCGATGCAGTCGGGCGTGCCGTTACCAATCTTCTGGAGCTTGCGCTTCATTTTGCCATCATTATCTACTTCCAGGTCCCACTTGATGTCGCCGGGTTGTGGCGATTTGCCTTCTTCGAATAGGACTCCCTCCTTGGGGACGAACTTGCCGTTGACTTCGTCAAAGTCGTCGGGTGTGTAGATGCCGAGGTATTTGTAGCCAATCATGTCGCCGAGCGATTCGCCGACCTGGGCGTAGTAGGTGAGTGTACCCGAACGGTTACCACCAACGTTGAAGCGGTGGAATTTTTCGTCGCCGGCGAGCGAAATCACTTTCGAGCGGTTGAACGAGAGGTTGAGGGTTGAGTTCCACTGGAAGCCGCCGGCAACCACGTTAACAGTGTTAAGGGTGATTTCCCAACCACGGTTGCGCATCTTGCCGATGTTCTGATACTGGTTCTTGAAGCCGGTCGACGAGGGGATAACGGCGTTGAAGAGCATATCGGAAATCTGGTTGTTATACCATTCAACTGTGAGGTCGATGCGGTTGTTGAACATGCCCAGGTCGATGCCGACGTTGGTCGCGTGGAGGGTTTCCCATTTGAGGTCCTTGTTGCCGCGGGTTCCGCCGAATACGAAGGCGGGAGTACTCTCAAGGTTATTCATCGGATACGATGTCATTGACATAGTAGTCGTATACAGATTTGAGCCGATGCCATTATTACCGGTAACGCCGTAGCCAACGCGGAATTTCAAGTTGTTGATGATGTTTGAGATGCTGTTCTCAAGCCAGAACTTTTCCTGGGAGATGCGCCATGCGCCTGAGGCCGAGGGGAAGTAGCCCCACTTGTTACCTTTGGCGAACTTCGAGGAGCCGTCGGCACGCATTGTTGCCGAAATGAGGTAGCGGTTGTCGTAGTTGTAGGCTACTCGGCCGAAGAACGAGAGCATATTGCCGTGGCTATGGCCGGTCGATTTATCGTAAACCTCTACATCGTCAATTTTGTCAAGCCCATGGTTGGGGTAGGGGAACTTGCGCATCTTAATCGAGTTGCTTTCGCTCTCGGAGTAGCTGTATTCCTGACCGAGCATCACGGTGATGTCGTGCTTGCCGAACTCCTGCTGCCAGGTGAGGGTGTTGGTGATGTGCCAGCCGTAGCCTTCGGAGTTGCCGATCGAGCCGTTCATGCCGGTGTTCTTGGGGTCGATGAGATATGAGGTTGAGTTCTCGTCGGCAAACGAAGTCGACTTGCCCCAGTTGGTGGAGTAGTTGCCCGAGGTGCGCCAGGTGAAGTGCTTGAGGAAGTCGATGGTCACGCCGGCGTTGACATCGAAGTGGCGCGAGCGCTTTTCAGAAGTCGATGCCTCAGTTTGTACCAGGGGATTGGATATGTCGTAGGCAGAGTCCATACCGCGGAGATTAACGCATGTCTCGGTCTCGAGAAGTTGTTCGTGTGTGAAGAGCGTGCCACCGTTGATTGGCTGCAGAAGCACGTTCTTCATACCGGAGTATGCGCCGCCGCCGTGTACCACATTATTATAGAAGAATGCAGAGAAGTCAAACTTGATGTGGGGGAAGAGCTGGGCGTTGATTTTCGCGCGGAGCGAGTTGCGCTGGTAGTCGTGGTTGGCGAGAAGGCCGTCCTGGCCGTTGTGGTTGTAGGTCACCATGGCCTGGAGGCGGTCGTTGCCGGTCGAAACGCTCACGTTGTGATTGTTAGTGAAGGCTGTGCCACCAAACACGCGATCCTGCCAGTCTTCAGCATAGCTATTGCCATATCGCTCGTTGATTCTGTCGTAGACAGTTTCGTAGAAGCCCGGACCCGGAGTGGAGCGGTCGTCGTAGTAATTAGCCCAGTTTTGCGTTTTGTTCTGCAATTCTGCCATCTCGTACTGGTAGATGGTGTAGTCGCGGGCATTATCCATTACATCGAGCTTCTGCGAGAGTTTCTCCCACGAGAAGAACGCGTTGTAGTCGACCTTGGTTTTGCCTTTGGCTGCCGACTTGGTGGTGATCACGATGATACCGTTGGAGCCGCGGGCACCATAGATGGCTGTTGCCGAGGCGTCCTTGAGCACGTCGATGGTTTCGATGTCGTTGGCGTCGAGGTTGGTGAGCGCGTCGTCCATCGTGAAGCCGTCGACGATGTAGAGCGGCTTGGTGCTCTGGGTGATGGATGTGCCGCCGCGCACGGTGACGTTCAGGCCGGCGCCCGGGGCGCTGCTCTGCGACACGATGTTCAGACCGGCAGCTTTGCCCTGGAGGGCGGTGGCCACATTGGCAACGGGCACTTTCGCGATGTCCTTACCCGAGACAGACGAAACGGCACCCGTGAGGTCTTTCTTCTTTACTGTGCCGTAGCCGATTGCCACAACCTCTTCGAGCATCGTCGAGGAGCCGTCGAGGGTGATTTCGAGTTTTGTCTGGCCGTTGACCGCGACTGTCTTGGGGTCGTAGCCGATGTAAGATACAATGAGAGAGCTTTTCGAGGGAACTTTGATTGAGAAGTTGCCGTCGATGTCAGTCGACACGCCGTTGCCGGAACCCTTTTGCATAACGGTCGCGCCCACCATGGGCTCGCCAGTTTCGTCGAGTACTGTGCCGGTTACGGTGATGTCCTGAGCATAAGCAGTAAGTGAGAAGGTTACCGCTAACAGCCATGTGAGCAAATAGCGAGTTTTCTGACTTAATTTCATACAGGCATGGTTTAGATAAAATGGTTGTTGATAATAGATTTGGTCAAATGTGTTAAGAAGGTGGAAGGCGTTTCGCACCCTACGGCGCTCCAGCCTGAACCATAGGTTTCAGTGCTCGATGAATCGGTTCATTCATCTGCTTTCTCCCTTTCGCAAGGATACGGAGGGGGTATATTCCGCACAAAGTTAGCAAAATATTCCGATATGCGGTTTATTCTTTTTTGCAAAATAAGTTTTTAACTTATTCAAAAATGGTTAAAGACAGGGCAACATTAAAATGTGGCAGAGCTAATAAGTTGAAATGCTGAAAGATGCGCGAAATCCTCTCAACGGGTGGCTTTGAATGTCACCATGCGGTTGTAGGCGAAGTTTGCAACTGTGTAAACTCCCATGCCGATCAAGGTGGCCACGCCGTAGCCGTCGAAAGAGATGCCGCAGACCTCACCCTCGAACGTCGCCAGGGGTGAATAGCGCACGGTGCCCCAGATAAACACGGCCTGGATGGCGTAGCAGATGGCGAAACCGAGGAGGAAGCGGAAAGCCTCGCCCCAGCGGTCGCCCGAGGAGCGAAACACCCACCGGCGGTTCCAGATGAACGAGTTTATGAGCCCGGCGACGTAGCCGGCGAAGTTGGAAGCCATATCGCCGCAGCCGGCGGCGTGAAGCAGGTAGATCACCACAAGGGTGACGAGAGTGTTCATCACCCCGACGACAAGGAATTTCGCGAAGCGCACAGCCTCGGTTTTGCTCTGGGGCTTAGTCATTGCTGATTTTGTCGGCCATTCCGGCATCATAATGGAGCACCGGTAGCGACCAGTTCCAACGCAGGGCGCAGGTGCGCAATATTATTATTGTGGCGCCGCAAAGCGACTGGCACACCGTCGGGGCTGCCCCGATGGCGCTTGCCGCCCAATAGACAATGCCCCCGGCGATGCAGGCGGTGGCGTAGATGTCCTTGCGGAAGAATAGGGGCTGCACATTTATCAATATGTCGCGGATCACGCCGCCAAACGAGCCGGTGATGACCCCCATGACGATGGCCACCCACATGGGATAGTCGGCGGCGAGCGATTTCTGAATGCCGATTACCACGAAGAGCGCCAGGCCGAGGGTGTCGAAAAGGAAGAGCATGCGGTTGTTGCTCACCAGCATTTTGCGAAACAGAATAACCACCAGGAGCGCTGCAGCCGTGACTGCGAGGTAGACCCACGTCTGCATCCAGAAGGGTGGGATGTCGAGCAGCACGTCGCGCAGCGTTCCACCACCGATGGCTGTGACGAGCCCAACGGTGTAGGCACCGAACCAGTCGAAGTCGCGGAATGCCGCAAGGCGGATGCCGCTGATGGCAAATGCCACTGTGCCGACGATTTCTATTATAAAGAGGAAAGTGGAGTCCATCAATTGTCGCCTTTTTGATAGTAGCGGCACACGCCGCGGAGCCCGCAGTTAAGGCAGTCGGGGCGGCGCGCTTTGCAGACGTAGCGGCCATGGAGTATGAGCCAGTGGTGTGCCTTGGGGATGTCGGCCGCGGGAATGTTTTCCATCAGGGCCTTCTCGGTGGTCAGCGGGTTGCGCGAGCCCGTGGTGAGCCCTATGCGCTCGCTGACGCGGAACACGTGGGTGTCTACAGCCATCGCGGCCTTGTTCCACACCACGGCGAGCATCACGTTGGCCGTCTTGCGCCCCACACCGGGAATGCGCAGCAGGTCGTCGATGTTGTCGGGCACCTCGCCGCCAAACTCCTCGACAAGCACCCGGGCCGCTCCGAGGAGCGAGCGGGTCTTGTTGTTGGGATATGATACCGATTTAATATAGGGAAACAGCTCCTCCTCGGTGGCCTTTGCCATCGATTCGGGGGTGGGGTAGGCTTCGAAAAGCGGCGGAGTGACGATGTTGACGCGCTTGTCAGTGCATTGGGCCGAAAGGATTACCGCCACCAGGAGGTGAAACGGGGTGTCGTAGTGCAGCTCGGTCTGCGGCGAAGGCATTTCGGCGGCAAACC
>CAYTBH010000017.1:25293-28832 GCA_964435935.1 uncultured Alistipes sp. | reverse complement strand
GTGGAGCTGCTCGCCGCAATCGCAACGCAGGGAGCCGAAAATGTCGCCGGTGGCGCACGAAGAATGAACCCTGACGAGGGCCGGCTCGTCGGTGTGCAAGTCGCCCTTGATTATGGCGATATGCTCAAGGCCGTTGCTTTTCTGGCGGAAAGGAATCAGCCGGAAATGCCCGTAGGCGGTCGGGAGGTCTACCTCAACACCCTCCTCAACAAGCGACTCCTGGCGCAGGCGGTAGGCAATGAGGTCGGCAATAGAGATGAGCTTGAGCCCCCACTTGTCGGCAAGCTCGCGCAACTCGGGGAGGCGCGCCATCGATCCGTCGTCGCTCATAATCTCCATTAATGCTGCTGCCGGACGCAACCCGGCGAGGCGGGCAAGGTCAACGGCTGCCTCGGTGTGCCCCGAACGACGCAAAACGCCGGCATCCTGGGCATAAAGGGGATTTATGTGACCCGGTCGCCCGAATGTCTCGGGAGTCGAGGCCGGGTCGGCAAGGGCGCGGATGGTGGCGCAACGATCGTGGATTGACACGCCGGTCGAGCACCCCTCGAGCTTGTCGACGGTGAGGGTGAAAGGAGTGCCGAGCACCGAGGTGTTGTTAATGGTCTGCGGCTCGAGGCCGAGCTCGCGGCAACGGCTTATCGTGAGCGGAGCGCAGAGCACGCCGCGTGCGTTCTTAAGCATAAAATTCACCTGTTCGGGGGTGATTTTCTCGGCAGCCACTATGAGGTCGCCCTCGTTTTCGCGGTCCTCATCATCGACGACAATCACCATTTTCCCTTCACGGAAATCGGCAAGCGCCTCTTCGATGGAGTCGAGCTTTATGGGGGTATTATTTTTTTCAGAATCCATGATGCAGATATTTGCTTTGTACTAATTGTTTGTGAATAGTTTCATCAGCGCGTCGGTCGTGCGGACCACAGCTTCGGCATTGCGAATCGTCAGCTGGAACGGATATTCGTTGACAAGCTGTATTACCCTACGCTCGCGGGTGTTGGAGAGATAGTCGACCGCTTCGTTGAGAGCCGCCTGGGCAGCCGCGCGTTGCGGGAACCGACGCACGATATAATATAAGCGTTTATAGAACGGGAGTTTATGGTAAGCCTCGATTAATCCGGCGGTTGCCTGGCGGAGCTTGCCAAGCACCTCGAGCGCTGCTGCCGGTTCGACTTCGGTCATTGTGAAATCCTTCACCTCCAACTCGCGACGAAGCTTGCCACGCAGTCGCAGGAAGAACAGTTTGTAGGCATCGAAATTGAACACCGCCGAGTCGCGCACAGCCTTGTAGGTGAAGAACACTCCAAGGGGGAGCAGCACAAAGGAACTGAGCCACACTCCCTGCCAGACATCAACCTTTCCGTCGCGGGCCATCTTATAGCCAGTGTTGTCGATGATGTAGTAGAAGATAAAGAGGAACACACTGATTACCAGCGGCGTTCCGATGCCGCCTTTGCGAATAATGGCTCCCAGGGGCGCCCCGATGAAAAAGAAGATTAGGCATGCGAACGAAAGGGTGAACTTCTTGTGCATCTCGATGCCGTGGCGGCGAATGCTCTTTTTGTCGTCGGCAATCGAATAGCTCTGGAACTCATAGTCCTGCTTCATCTGCCTCGCCCGGCTGAGCGCCTGCGCTATATACGAGCGCGACATTGAGGGCTTCTCCTTGTAGAAAAGCGAGTCAATGTCGATCGGTTTGTCGATGGCCACTGGCCGACGCTGCACACGGGGATTGTCGGGCTTCGTGTAGTCAATCACATAGCTCGAAATGCCGGCGTATGGGAAATCCTTTATGTTGTTGCCTATGAAGTTGCCTATCGAATCGACCCGAGCGCCAACAGAGTCAATCGTTGCCTGCAGCTCGGCGATGTTCTTGCCGACATACTGGTTGCGCATGCCCGACTCGTCCATTCTGTTGAAGTTGGCATCAAACGCCACCAAAATCTCCTTGGTCTTGAAAGTCTCGCGGCGATATGGCTGGTAGGTGCCGGTCGATGCCGACCCACCATTGTTGTCGCGGAGGTTTTCAAACTGCTCGCCGTCGTAGAGCTGAAGGAATAGATGCGCCTTGTCGTCGGCCATTTTCAGGTGGCCCGAGTCGGCAAGGATTACGCGGGTATTTTCAAAGCCGCGGCTCACATCGTAAATCATCATGTCGTAGAGGGTGCCCGATTCCTGGTTCTTGCTCTCTACATAGAGGTTATAGCCGGGAATCTGGTCGTAGAACACCCCTTCGGGTATCTCGACCTCGGGCGACTTCTGACGCACGGAATAGAGAAGCGTCCACATTTTTGTCTGCGCGATGGGCAGCACGTCGTTCTGGAAAAAGAACGCGCCAACGGCCACCATGGCTATGAAAACCATCAGAGGGCGCATCACCTTCACAAGGGAGACACCCGATGCCTTCATGGCAGTCAGTTCGAAGCGCTCGCCGAGGTTGCCGAAAGTCATCAGCGATGCGAGCAGAATGGCAAGCGGGAGAGCCATGGGCACCATCGTGAGGGCGGCATAGAAAAAGAGCTCGCCAAGCACATGGATTTCAAGCCCTTTGCCCACAAGGTCGTCGATGTAGCGCCAAAGGAACTGCATGAGCACGATGAACAGGCATATAAAGAACGTCATCAGGAACAGCGGCAGGAAACTGCGCAGCATAAACCTGTATAACCGTTTTACTCTGAACATCGCTCTGGCTTTTGTGAATTTGCCCACAAAATTACGCAAAAACCGCGAGATTGCGAAAGAATAAGCCTCACCTTGTGGCTGTGAAGGATATTTTCTTCATTATGAATATGGGGATTGTGGCCCCGACAACCATGGCCAAAAGAATGAAAGCGCACGTCAGGCCGTTGCTCGCGAAAAGATAGAAATAATGGTTGAACTGCCCCTCGCTTCCGCGGTAAAGGCACATCACCATAGCGCCGAATGTGCGGTAGGCATAAATGCCGGGAATCATGGGCAATAACGACGGAAACAGGCATGTTTCTGCCGGCACTTTTGCCACTGACGACAAAAGCACCGCCAGCACTCCTACAAGTAGGGCGGCGATTGCTGTGGCCAAAACTATGTGCATCCCCAGCAGCGTGTCATTCATCAGCAGGAAACGGACCGAATGCCCCGCCGCGGCAATAAGCGCGCAATAGATATATGCCCGCCGGGGCGGGTTACTTATGGCCGCGAAACCAATGGCCGCGACAGCCGCGAAGAAAGCATCCTGAAAAAATTCACTAAGCATAGTTGAAACTGTTTATTCGGCATACGGCCGATAGTCTTCAGAACATCCCGATACCCATGAGCATCAGTCCCCCGCAGAGGCCGAGCGACAGGCAGCATGTGAGCACCACGGCGTGGGTCATGCGGCTGAACGCGCAAATGTAGTGCCCGGCGAGAAGGTCGCTGAAAGAGTTAAGGAACGGTATGCCCGGAACGAGGTAGAGCACACTTGTGCCGACAGCGATTTCAGGCGTGTTGCCCAATCCGAAAAGCGACGCGCTGGCCCCGATGACCGACGACACAAAAGCGCACACGATGAAAACAACACGGGT
>CAYTBH010000017.1:0-25193 GCA_964435935.1 uncultured Alistipes sp. | reverse complement strand
GTATTGATGTTGAAGCTAATAGGCGTTTCGATGGTTGAAGTTATGCAGGTATAGCTGTCGCTGTGGTCCGGGATGCAGGCCGTCAGGTGAACGTGGCGTGGCAAAATCGTCATCGCCACCTTGCAGCCGAGCACCGCGGCCATGCGGTTGACATTCTGCTCGAGGCGGATGCAAGTTGCACCGCTTCCGAGCAGCCATGCCGAATATTGCGCGAGAAAGTCGCCAACTTCTTTAAGAGTGAAGTCGTTGGCAACAATCCGGGGTTCGGCAACCGATGTCATCACAGCAGCGTCAGTCATCGTAGGGGTCGTCAAAATCGTCTTTCGAATAAACCGACCTGTCGCCGGGAACAAAAAATTCCTCGCTCTCGCGGCCAATGCTAAAGAGGGGTATGTGGCGCACACTCTTTTTATGACTTTCGTGCAGGTGGTAAATGACACGACCAGAAATCAACGCGACAACCGCGAATACAATCACACACCAGGTGATGAAGGGTACACTCATTACAATCATAGCGGTTCAGTTTTAAATTTTCATTATCTATTGTTAAAACAAGCGGCGACCAACCTTTGTTTCGAATTTCCTCAAACAAAAAACCGCGCACACCGTATGGCCAGTGCGCGGGTTTCGGATACAATTTAACTACATTAACATAAAATTAGGTTTATTGCGAGCCACCGGGTTGCGGTAGCGGCTGTAAATCACTATCTTTGCATCACCAACATTAACTGAGCCGCGCTTCGCGGCCCATCCTCATCAAACCAATCGGAAATTTCGAATCCGAACCTCCAAAGCCGACAGCCTCGAAGGCTGGCGAGCTAAATGGAAAAAACAGAGCCGCCAACGCGGTGTGATTTTGCTAATGAAACACCTTATATCAATCGTCAGCTTCATGATTGTCGCAGCCCTTTCAGCTGTGGCCTCAAAGCCGGCATCCACCACCAAGAAGAACTCATCCGCCAGCATTGCCTCGACCGAGGAGATGCACCTGGCCTCTATATCCAAAACCAATCCTTTTGAAATCGTGCCCGCTGCCGGAATGGAGCTTATGGAAGAGCTCGACGAGGCAGAAAACCAACGCATGGTTGCCGACATGATTTCGTTCGCGAAGAAACACATCGGCACGCGCTACGTCCGCGGCGGCAAAGGCCCCAAGGGCTTCGACTGCTCGGGCTTCACAAGCTACATCTTCAACCAGTTTGGTTACTCGCTCAAGCCCTCTTCAACCGGGCAGTACACCCAGGGCGATAAAATCAGCCGTGAAGAGGTTCAACCCGGCGACCTGCTCTTCTTCACAGGGCGCTCGGCAAGCAGCGGACGCGTAGGTCACGTCGCTATGGCCATCAGCAACGACCCCGAAACGGGCGTCATCACCTTCATCCACGCTGCAATCAGCGGCGGAATCCGCATCGACCGTACTTCGGCTCCCTACTACGCTTCGCGCTACATCGGCGCGCGCCGCGTGCTCTAATGCCCACTATCCCTGCCGCGGAATTGCCGCCAACCGGTAGCTAAGGCATTAAGCAAGCTCGGCACCTGTGACAATCACAGGTGCCGAGCTTGCTTTTAATCTGATTGGATTTATGCTTCCTGCCCAATCATACGGAGGAAATCGTCCTCAGAGATGATGGGGATGCCGAGCGATGCGGCTTTCTCTTTTTTTGAGGGGCCCATGTTCTCGCCGGCGAACACATAGTCGGTTTTCTTGGAGATGGAGCTGACGTTCTTTCCGCCGTTGCGCTCAATGAGCTCTTTGTATTCATCGCGAGAATGGTGGGCGAAGGTGCCTGAAATCACGAAACTCTTCCCTTCAAGAAGATTTGTGCGGAGCTCGTCGCTAACCTCGGCTTGCGACATTTGCAGCCCGGCAGCGCGCAGCCGCTCAACAATATCCCGGTTTCTGGGGTCGGCAAAGAACTCCACGATGCTCTCGGCTATGCGGGGACCAAGGTCCTTCACCGCGGAGAGCTCCTCGGCTGAGGCATCCATCAGGCGGTCGATGTCGGGGAACGCGTTGGCGACTTTCTTCGCAACGGTGTCGCCCACGAAAGGAATCGACAGCGCGTAGATAACGCGGTCGTAGGGAACAGTTTTCGAGGCTTCGAGCCCCTCGAGCACTCGCTGGGCCGAGCGGGGACCAAAGCCGTCGAGCTTCAGCAGTTGCTGCTCATCGAGGTCATATAAGTCTGCGATGTTTTTGACATATCCTCTTACCATCAATTGATTGGCTGTTTCCTCTCCAACCCCGTCGATATTCATCATCTTGCGGCCTACAAAATGCTCGATGCGCCCCGCGATTTGTGGCGGGCAATAGTATTTGTTGGGGCAGAGCCACGATGCCTCCCCCTCGACGCGCACAAGCTCGGCACCGCAGGCCGGGCATTTCTTGACAAATTCAACGGGCTTGGCACCCGGTTCGCGGCCATTTTCGTCAACGCCGGTGATTTTGGGGATAATTTCGCCCCCCTTCTCCACATAAAGCATATCGCCCTCGTGGATATCAAGCGAACGAATTATATCTTCGTTGTGCAACGACGCACGCTTCACGATAGTGCCCGACAGCAACACCGGCTCGAGATTAGCTACCGGGGTGATGACCCCCATGCGCCCTACTTCAAACGACACGAAACGCAATTTGGTCAATGCTCTTTCAGCTGCGAATTTATAGGCGATGGCCCAGCGAGGCGATTTGGCCGTATAGCCGAGATTGAGCTGCTGACGCAGATTGTTAACCTTGAATACCAAACCATCTGTCGCCACGGGGAGGTCGCGGCGGGCGCTATCCCAGTGGTTGATGAAATTGTCGACCTCCTCCAATGAGTGGAGCAGAGTCATGATATCCGACACTTTGAAACCCCACTCGCGGGCTGCCATCATGTTGTCGTAGTGGTTGTCGAAGGGCAGATTCGGCCCAAGGAGATAATAGAAATAGGCATCGAGCCCTCGCCGCGCCACCTCCTTGGGGTCGAGAGTTTTCAATGTGCCGGAAGCCGCGTTGCGCGGATTGGCGAAGAGCGGCTCTTCGTTGAAGGCGCGCTCCTTGTTCAATCGGTCAAAAGCCTCCCAAGGCATGAGCACCTCGCCGCGAATTTCAAACAGTTCGGGCCATCCTGTGCCCTGCAGCCTGAGCGGAATGCTTTTGATGGTTTTGATGTTGGCAGTCACCACGTCGCCGCGCACGCCGTCGCCGCGGGTCACCGCGCGCACCAACCGCCCATGCTCGTAGATGAGCGAAATCGAGGTGCCGTCGTATTTCATTTCGCCAACAACATCGAACCGCTCCCCTTCGAGGCCGCCGCGCACGCGGCCAAACCACTCGTCAACCTCTTCGATAGAGTAGGTATTCGACAGCGAGAGCATAGGGTGGATGTGCTCAACCTGTTCAAACCCTCCCGAAAGGTCGGAGCCAACACGCTGTGTAGGCGAGAGAGGGTCGGCCATGTCGGGATGCTCGGCTTCGAGCCTTTCGAGCTCTTTCATAAGCTCGTCGAACTCGCGGTCGGAAATTTCCGGCGCGTTAAGCACATAGTAGTTATGGTTGTGCCGGTCGAGCTGATGGCGAAGCTCCAGAATCCGTTGTTTGGGGTCCATTGAAGTCGTGAAGGTGTTGTTGGGTTTAAATGAACTCGGTTATTACTCAAAATCGGTGTCGACCCGATAACGCAAGTGGTTGAGGGCTCGGAGCACATTGCAGAGCGTTCCGCTCCAATAGGCCCTGAAGTCGTCGCGCACGCCTCGTAACGCGAGCGCCACTGTAGCATCAGTCGCATCGCGGATGGTGCTCACGAAGTTAAACAGCACTTGGAATATATCGGCCAACCCCTCGGAAATGCTTGCCGACACCGGGGTGTCGCTGTATTTCATATCCTCTTCGAAAACTTCGAGATATACATCGTCGGGACCGAGGAGTTGCTCGATGTTTCGACGCACCGCCTCGTAATAGTCCTCGTCGAGAGCCTGGTCGATATAGGCATCATCGTCGTCGACTTCATTGACTTTCAGGTCGGAAGCGGCAATGTATATCCTGGGGAGCAAACGGAGCATGCTATCAACGAACGAGGAGCGCTCATCCTCATGAGCGCCCTCCACAGCGATGCAATATTCATTGCAAAGCCCGATAAAGGCAATTGAATTGGTCGAAAGTTCCATTAACGATAAAGTTTGTTTTCAATAATATACTTATATACCTGCGGGGGGACGAGATTGTTCACCGGAAGTGCCGCCGCGACGCGGTTTCTGACCATCGTGCTCGAAACATCGTGGAGTGGCACCCCGTGGCAAACGTCAACTTCCGGCGGAAGCGGGCCGAGTTCTACCCCGGGACGCGGATAGATTATTGGTGCGTAGTCGCGCAAAATCGCCTCATGGTCGCGCCAGCGGGGGAAGATGGCCCAGTTGTCAGCTCCAATTATCAGGCGGAACCGATGCTCGGGATAGCGCTTCGAAAGTTCGCGAAGAGTGTTTATGGTGTACGACGGCCTGGGGAGCGACAGCTCGACATCGCACACTTTCACCCCGCTGAGTTCGGCGGCAGCGAGCCGCAGCATAGCCAGGCGGTGGTGGTCGGGAACCAGTTCGGAGGGAACCTCCTTGAGCGGATTAAGCGGTGAAAGGGTGAGCCACACTTCGTCGGCAAGCCCCGAGCGAGCCACACCCTCGGCTATGGCCAGATGGCCTGAATGAACCGGGTTGAACGACCCGCCGAAGACTCCGACAACCGCCATAGCAGAATTTGCTCGTTATGCCTCGATGAATTTCTCCATGAGGGTATACACTTCGCCGATGGCCCGGGGGAGCTCGTCGTTGGTCACCACATGGTCGTAGCGGTCGCTGAAACCAAGTTCATACTCGGCACGGCCAACGCGCTCCTCAATTGCCTCGGCGCTCTCGCTGCCACGCTTTTGCAGGCGGCGGCGAAGCTCGGGAATGTCGGGCGGAGCGATGAAAATGCTCAACGCGTCGTCGCCAAACTGATTCTTTACGTTGACACCTCCACACACGTCGATGTCGAGAATCACGTTGTGGCCCGCGTTAATGCGGTCCTGAATCTCGGAACGGAGTGTGCCGTAATAGCGGCCGGGATACACTTGCTCGTATTCCACGAAAGCGTTCTCGGCAATGAGGTCGCTGAACTGCTGGTCGGTCAGAAAATGATAGTTAACGCCATCGACCTCTCCCTGGCGGGGCTTGCGGTTGGTGGCTGAGACAGAGAATTGCAGATCGAGCTTTCCCTCGTCCATAATTTCGCCGATGATTGTCGACTTGCCGCATCCCGAGGGAGCGGAAATTATAATCAGTTTGCCTTTTTTCATGGTTGCGCGGATTTAGGGTGTTATCACATCACGTTGAGCAACTGCTCCTTAATCTGTTCAAGCTCGTCCTTCATCTTCACCACGAGAATCTGCATCTCGGCCTGGTTGCTTTTCGAACCGAGAGTGTTGATTTCGCGGCCCATCTCCTGGGCGATGAAGCCGAGTTTCTTCCCTTGGCCGGGATTGGCGTCGAGCGTCTGGAGGAAATAGTCGAGGTGCTGCGACAGGCGCTGCTTCTCCTCGTTGATATCAAGCTTTTCGATGTAGAAAATCATCTCCTGCTCAAAGCGGCCCTTGTCGTATTCCACCTGGTGGATTGAAGAGAGTGCTTCCTGAATGCGCGTGCGGATTTTTGCCACGCGCTCAGTTTCATAGCGGGGCACTTCGGCAAGCAGATCGCGGATGCGGCCAATGCGCACTCTGAAAAAGTCGTCGAGCTTGCGTCCTTCCGCGGCACGGTGCTCGCGAATGTTGTCGAGGGCCGCCTGCAAAGTGTCGAGAAGCACTTTGTGCTCCTCGCCGCTGATTTCCGAAGTGGTTTCGCTCTTTATGGCATCAGGGAAACGCATCAGAACAGAATACCAGTCGCCTGGCTCGGGGATGCCGAGCTGTGCCGAAGCCTCGCGAATTTGACGACAGTAGTCTTTGAGGGCCGGGAGATTGAGTTCCACCGCTCCCTCGCCGCCGATTGTTTCAACCGACATGGTCAGATCCGCTTTGCCGCGTTCGAGGTTCGCGGCTACCATCGACCTCATCTCAGGCTCAAGCACGCGGTAGCCCGCCGGGCAGCGCATGGCCAGGTCGAGCTGCTTGGAATTAAGTGATTTAATTTCAATTGTAAACTTCTTATTGGCACATTCGGCGACTGCGCTGCCGAAGCCTGTCATCGATAGTAACATAACAGATTGAGCGATTGGTTTGACAAATTTAGCGAAATAATGCCGAATTTTAAGTATTTTTGCGAAAAAATAAGGCCGGAAGCCTCAATTATCCATCAATCAAGACCATCGAACATGCCTACAATATTAAATATCGAAACCTCTACCGAAGTCTGTTCTACCGCTTTGACATCGGAGGGCGCTATTTTGACCCACTTCGAGGAATTTTCGGGGCGCAACCACGCCACGGTGCTCAGCGACTTCATAAAGGGGTGCCTCGACCATCTCAGAAGCCATGAAATGCGCCTCGACGCAGTCAGCGTTTCGCTCGGTCCCGGCAGTTACACGGGGTTGCGCATCGGCCTCTCGGAAGCCAAGGGACTCGCATACGCGCTCGACACACCTCTCATCGGCATCGACACCTTGCAGCTCATGGCCGTCGGGGTGATGTTCAACAACGAGATTCTCGACCCAGAGACCATTTTCGTGCCAATGATTGATGCCCGGCGCATGGAAGTTTACACCGCGGCCTACGATTTCTCGCTCTCAGCCATTATGGCTCCTCAGCCACTGATTCTCAACGAAGAGTCATACACCGAATTGTTTGCCACAGGTCGCCCCGCGCTGTTCTTTGGCAATGGCGCGGCAAAGGCCCGCGAACTGATGGAGCGCCACGCAAGCGCCACCTTCATACCCGACGTAACCCCCTTGGCAACCGACATGCTTGCCCTCTCCGACAAGGCTTTCCGCGAAGGCCGCTTCCTCGACCTCGCCTACAGCGTCCCCACCTACCTCAAGGAGTTCCAGGCCACCAAACCCAAACCCCTCATTTAACACCTCTCTCACTGAGATATCCTACCCCGTCAATTAATCACTTCTCGTCTAATAATCACCATAACCAACAGCGACCTCCAAACGCAAATTGTTTGGGGGTCGCTGTTGGTTAGTGGGAATTTAGGGGGATTATTTGACGAAGACGAGGTATTGGCCGGGGGAGAGGGTGGCCGGGAGGGTGGCGGGCTTGCCAGCGAAGTAGTCGGTGAGCCCTTCAACCGCGGGCGACTCGGCTGTGAAGGTGAGGGGTGCTTCGGTAGCGCCGAGGTTTACGAGGGTGACAACCAGCGAACCCTCTGTTTCGCGCGAGAAAACATAGAGGTTTTCATCAGATGTGGGATAACGCTTCATCTCACCGCCCCATGTGCCAGCCGCGATAGCTTTCTGAGTGTGTTTCAGGTTGTTGAGCTTCTGATAAAACTCAAAATATTCATTTCGCGGCTCCCAGGTGGGAGGGGTGTCTTTTTTGAAGAACTCAAAGGCGCGGTTCATGCCGGTTTCCTGACCAGTATAAATCAAAGGCATACCGGGGAGGGTGTAGCTCAGAACCGCGAAAGCGTTTGTGAGATTCCCAAGGCGCTCAAACTCGGTTCCCTCCCAAGAGTTAAGGTCGTGATTGGTGACCATATTCATCAGATAAGTATCCTTGGGGTATGTCGCGGCTTGCTCGGCAAGAAGGGAATCGATGTCGACAGCGTGCTTCACGGCCATTTTGCGAGGCTCCGTTTCTCCTTCGCCAATGTAGGTGCGCTGTCCGGCAGTCGCGGCAATTTCATTAAAGAGGTCCTTCATTGGCCAGTTGTAGCCCATATCGAAACCATTCTTTTGCAGCTCCGGCACAGATGCCTCGGCGAGCATGAAGAGTTCTGGTTTCACGGCCTGGAGCTGCAGACGCGTCTCATCCCAGAAATCGGTCGGCACCTCCATCGCCACATCACAGCGGAATCCGTCGACACCGACTTCGGTCAGCCAAAATTTGAAAGCGTCGACCATAGCCGCACGCATCTCCTTGTTGGAGTAGTCGAATTTGTAAACATCGGTCCAGTCGTATGGCCCGAACATGCGGCCAAGCGAATCGGTGGCATACCAGTCGGGATGCTCGGCGACCCACGCGTTGTCGCGGCCCGAGTGGTTGGGCACCCAGTCGAGAATCACCTTCATTCCGTTCTCGTGGATTTTCTTCACAGTTTCCTTGAACTGCTCAATGGTGCCGAACTCGGGATTGAACGCCTTGTAATCGCGCACCGCGTAATATGAGCCGAGCTCACCCTTGCGGCCATCCTCGCTGATGGGGAAAATAGGCATAAACCATAGAATGTCAACGCCAAGTTCTTTCAACCGCGGCAGGTGCTTGTCGAAAGCCTCCACTGTGCCCTCGTCGGTGAATTGCCGCAGGTTCACTTCATAAATCACAGCGTTGCGGCTCCAGTCGGGGTGCTTCACTGTTGTGTAAGTTGAATCACACAGCTCGTCGGCTGAGGATGCGTTCTTTTTGTGCCCGCAGGCAATGGCGGTGAACAGGATGAAAACCGCCAGCATGAATGTAAGTAATTTTGCCATTGATGTATGTAAATGAGTAAGACATCGCAAATGTAGCAATTCGACACCAAATTGCAAAAAAATGTCTAATTTCGCGTCAGGATGGATGTTCTGACCCCCGAACAGCGACTAAGGTGTATGCGGGCCAACAAGAGCCGCGACACCAAACCCGAGCGAGCTTTCGCCCGGCTGCTCTGGAGCGCCGGGGTGAGATACCGAAAGCAATCGCGCACGATTCCAGGGCGCCCCGACTTTTCGATAAAGCGCTACAAACTCGCCATTTTCATTGATGGCGATTTCTGGCATGGGCGCGACTTCGACCCCGACCATAACAGATTTCACCGCAACCGCGACTTCTGGATTGCCAAGATACAGCGCAACATTGAGCGCGACCGCCGGGTTACCGCCACGTTGGAGAGCCGCGGCTGGAAGGTGCTTCGCTTTTGGGAGTCTGAGTTGAAGAAGAACCCTGGAGTGTGCCTGCGCGCCGTTCTTGACCATCTCGCCACGTTTGGCTCGCTCTCAGCACCTAAGTATCTCCCCACGGATTTACAACCCGACACACTCTGTCAACCCGCGACGCTCCCCTACCCCGCAAATGAAGAGCCCCTCCAGAACGCTGCCGAACCAGAGGAGCCGTATAACAGAGTGGATTAAACCCACATTACTTTATCAGCGAAACTCGCACGCGGGTGTTTTTGAGCTTGTGCGGGGCAAGAAGTTCCAGCACTTTGCCAGCTTTCGAGCGGGGCACCGCCACAATTGAGCTGTGGTCGTCGACAATAATCTTCCCAACCTCGTCTTTGGTCAGTTCGCCGCGCTGCATGACGTATCCAGCGACATCGCCCTTCGAAATACGCTCCTTTTTCCCGGCATTGATGTAGAGGGTCGCCACCTCTGAACGGATGCCGTCGTCGGAAACCGAGCGCGGAACGTACTCGCGGTCCCAATTGACATATTCAGGAATGCTTTCTTCCTCGTTGACAATCACATAGGCCGTACCGTCGGCACCTTGGCGGGCAGTGCGGCCATTACGGTGCGTCCAGCTTTCGGGCGAAAGCGGCAAATGATAGTGAATCACATAGTTGACCGAATCAACATCGAGGCCGCGGGCTCCAAGGTCGGTTGAAACGAGGATTGGCGTGGTGCCGTTATTCAGCAGGTCGACAGCCAGTTTGCGCTCGCGCTGCTCGAGCCCCCCATGGTAAAGGCCCACTGGGAAGCCTTCACTCTTCAAATGCTCGTAAACGCGCTCGGCACTTTCGCGATGGTTGACAAAAACAACAGCTTTGCCATCGGGGAGCGAGCGCAGCAACTCATCGAGAGTAGTCAGCTTATCTTTAACCGGCGAAGGCACCATCACCGTCTGCAACCGGCTCTTACCCCCCTGGCGGGTGAAATCGACCACCTCGGGGTTCTTGAAAAAATGCAGGAAGTCGGGCATCTCGACGAGCTTGGTCGCCGAGGTGAGGATGATGAGTTTCAGACGTTTCATGCGATTCACGATGCGCTTCATCTCATCGTAGAAGCCGAGCTCGAGCGATTTGTCGTATTCGTCAAGAACCAAGGCATCGCAGTTTGTGAGGTCGAGATTGTGTCGCAGCAGATGGTCGAGCAAACGGCCCGGCGTAGCTACAATAATGTCGGGTAGCGGCGAGAGGGATTTCACCTCGTCGGCCATATTGTGGCCGCCATAGAAAGCCACGGTTTTCAAACCAGCAGCCACGGGACGAATCACATCGGCAATCTGAATCACAAGCTCTCGCGACGGTGCGAGCACTACAGCCTGAACCTTCTTGCCATCAGAAGTGCCGAGCGAGCGGAGCAGTCGGAGGGCGAACGCAGCCGTCTTGCCCGACCCGGTTGGGGCGAGCAGCAGAACGTGGTCGGCATTGGTCGATGCCATCACTTGCTGCATCTCGTTGAGGTTTTCAATGTTGTGGCGCTCGCGTAGGCGCTCGATAATAAGCTTGGTATCCATAGTTCAATTCGTTATTTGCTTGTGTGTGGCGCTCAGTTTACGATGTAGCCGTGCAGCGGGGTGTCGTCGGTGGGCATCACATTGTAGCGACGCAGCTCGAGTTCTTTTTCGGCAGCCGGCCCGGAAATGGGGCGACCGTAGTTTTCGAACACGAAATAGCGGCTTCCGCATTTTTGGCAGACAGCCTCGTGGGTCGCCTTGTCGACTCGCACCCTTATGGTCTGTGAATTTTCGACCGGGCACGAGAGGTCGAGGGCTATCGGCTGGCCGGTGAGAGCCACACCAAGCAGAACGCCCCCATAACCGGTTTCGTTCATTTCGAGGTAGGGGAAATTCTTTGGCAGGCGCTCGCTCTTGATGTAGTAATCATAGTCAAGCGGATTCGGCCCGGGGCCATAGAGCTGCCACTCGTTGATGGTGGCAAAGCGAAGGAAGACGGGTGCCGGAGGGGTTCGCACATGGTCGTTTGACCCACAAGCGGCGACAGCCGCGGCCAACAGGGCCACGGCTGTCGAAATGAGTGTATATCGCAGAAAATTCTTCATTTGTCGCACATAGTTGCGTGGTGAGCCGCTGCGGGTGCGCGGCTTTATACCTCAACGGCTGAGGCCACCGATGAGTTCGCCAAACTTGTCGGCGGCTTTTTGAAGGTGGGGGCCAACCATGGGGCGGAGCATCAGCGGGATGTCAACGTCGATCACGGTTTCGACCTCGGTGCTGCTCTCGGAAAGGGGTTTGAGGTTCACTTTCATTTTGAGGGGCACGGGCGACGAGCTGGTGCCAAACACGATTTTCGACGGTGCCTGGCGCTCGATTACCGAAAAGGCGATTTCGCCAACCTGCGGAGTGACGATTTTGATTGAGTCGGCGGTGAACTCCACCTCGCCAATCTGGGCGCGCTGCTCGTCAGTGAGCGAGTCGAGGGCGCTTTGGAGGCGGGTCATATCAGAGAAGCGGTCGAAAAGGTCGCTGGCCGGTTTTTCAACCACGATTGGTTTGCTGGTATATGTCGACATTCAGAGTCTAAACGTTAGAGTGGGTGACTGTTATCTCGCGGTGCGGGCATCCCTTAAAGGTCGCGTTTCGAGCTCGAATCGGGGAGCCAGTTACCGGGGTCCTCGCGCCACTGCTGGAGGGTCTTGAGGTCGCTTTCGCGGATGAAGCCAGTGTCGAGAGCCGATTTGAGCATAGCATCGTAGTTCGAGAGAGTCATCAGCTTTACGTTAGCGGCCTTGAACGCGGCAGCCGCCGCGGGGAAGCCGTAAGTGAACATGGCAACCATGCCGATAACCTCAGCCCCTGCCATGCGCACAGCCTCAACAGCTTTGAGGCTGCTCTTGCCGGTTGAAATAAGGTCTTCAATCACCATCACTTTCTGGCCGGGAGCAAGATGGCCTTCAATGAGGTTTTCCAGGCCGTGGTCCTTCGGAGCCGAGCGCACATAGATGTAGGGGAGGCCGAGAAGGTCGGCAACGAGCGCGCCCTGGGCGATGGCGCCGGTCGCTACTCCGGCAATTACGTCGGGCATAGGATAGTTTTCAAGAATAAGGCGGGTAAGCTCGGTCTTGATAAACGTGCGCAACTGGGGATAGGACAATGTTTTGCGATTGTCGGTATAGATGGGAGAGTTCCACCCCGAAGCCCAGCGGAAAGGCATATCGGGTTGCAGCTTTATGGCACTTATTTTAAGAAGTTTTTCGGCGAGAAGTTGCTCGAGTTTTTTCATAAACGAATGGAGACGTGGTGGTGAGTGAATAATAACGCGAAAATAGCTACTTTCGGGCTATGAGGCAAGCCGGGGGGCGCAAAAGTTGGCCTATTGGCGCAAAAAAGTGGCCGACGGGTTTATTTCACGGGCATTTTTTCGATGCGGCGCTCGTGGCGTCCGCCTTCGAAATCGGTGGTGAGATATGTGTTCACAATCTCCATGGCGTTTGCCGGCTCAATGAAGCGGGCGGGAAGCACGAGCACGTTGGCGTTGTTGTGTTGGCGTGCGAGCGATGCAAGCTCGGGGAGCCAGCAGATGGCGGCGCGGATTCCCTGGTGCTTGTTGAGGGTCATAGCGATGCCGTTGCCCGAGCCGCAAAGAGCGATGCCGCGGTCACACTGGCCGCTTTCAACAGCCAGAGCCGCCGGGTGAGCGAAGTCGGGATAGTCGCACGACTCGGTCGAATGAGTTCCGAAATCAGTATATTCCATGCCGTTGGCCTCGAGATAGCCCTTGACCATTTCTTTCATTTCGTATCCGGCGTGGTCGCTGCAGAGAGCAATGTTCTGTTTTTTCATTTATCGGAATATTAAGGGGTTTCAAAAATGTGTTGAGTGTTACTTTTCAGGAATGGCATCGGTTTTGCTACCTTTGAATCCGTCCTTTCCAAGCGGGAATGTGTAGTAGACCGAGAAAGCCACCCCCAGATGCCCGTTTGAAGTTCCATACCCCGGGATATACCACGGGTTGCCGCCCGGTTGCTTCGTTTGACCGAGAATGCCTCGGTAGCGCAGCTCCCAGCCTACCGACAAATGTTTGTAGACATTCACGCGGAGGCCGAAGAGCACCTGCACATAGTGGACCGTGGAGGCTTGCCTCGGAAAGTCGACCATGGCCGATTCGTCCCAATACGGGAGGTCGATTGTCACATCGGTCAGGCGGTAGTTGAAGTGCGAACACCCGTAGCGCAAACCGGCATAAACGGAATATTCGGGGTTGGAGTTATAGAGAAAGTTGTAATTGGCTCCGATGCGGAAATACGGGGTGACACCAACCCGGTAGGTGTAGTTATTGTCTTCGGGGGTGTAACAGGCGTTCCCCACTCCGGCCTCGACCACGGCGATATAGCGGTTGTGCATGTTGAACTCTGCCGAGAAGTCGATGATGCCGTATTTTTGTCCGATAGCCCTCATCACAGGGTCCCAGAGATTCACGCCCACTGTGGCCGAGTAAATCAGCGGCTGAATCATTTTCGGTACCCGGGTGGAATCGGGAAACATCATCAGGGAATCGGAAATTTCGCGACCATTGATGGTGTCGACATAGATTTTCCGACCATTCTCGTCGGTCATTTCAACGAGCGCCGAGCGGTCAATCGAGTCGCCGGGGAGCTTGTTTTCGTTGATCCCGACAATGCCCTGCGAAGCCGAGGTCACCGGCGTGACGCGGCGCTGGGCACTTATAGTCGCCAAGCTCGCGGCTGCCAGGGCGGCAACAGCGAGGGGCAACAGACGCATCGGCCAGCGGCTCACAGCCCACCTCCTTTCTGGCGTCGCAGAGCGCGCAGCAGCTCTATCTCGCCATAGCGGTCGGGGTCGTCGGGCAGTTCGAGAGTGCCGTTGTCGGGCCCCTGGCCCAGGTTGGCCACGCGGAAATAAACCTTGATGCGCTCGCGCTCCACGTTGGTGATGAGCGAGTCGGCAATGGCTACAGAGTCGATGAGATGGCGCGTATACACTACCTTGCGGATATGGTATTTGTACATCGCTCCGCACTCTTCCGAGGCAAAGAAGGGTTGCGAGTCGTAGGTGAAGCGAATCGTGTCGTTGAACACGGGTTTGTCAATGCCCTGTTTCTTGTAGTCGTAATGGAAGAAAAAGGCTGTTTCGGTATGATGGTAGCGAAACGGGAGGTAGAGCTGCCCGACAGTCTGCCCGACAGCCACAAGCAGGGAATCGTCGGGAGCGCCGACCCCGCCGATAGCGATTGAATCGAGGGCTATCGCTTCCTCGGCCGGCTTGCCGTCGGAGTCGGTTGTGCGCGCATAGAACCCCATCAGTGGCAACGCGTTGTGATTGTCGGTACACCCCTGGTTGTTACATGCCGGGAGGATTGCCGAAAACCACAGCGCGGCAACCGCGAGGAGCGTTGCCAGCGGGGCCGATGCTTTATATTTCTTCGCTAATCTCATATTCGTTGCGGCGGGTGGAGTTTCTCACCACAAGTTCCCCGACAAAGCCAGCGAGGAAAAGCTGGGTGCCGAGAATCATCATCGTCAGTGCTATAAAGAAATAGGGCGAGTTGGTGACAAGCGTGTAAGGGTGGCCCGAGTGCATTGCCCATAGTTTGCCGAAGCCCACCACCATCACGGCTATGAGGCCGATGAAGAACATCAGCGACCCGAGCAGGCCGAAAAGATGCATCGGCTTCGCTCCAAACTTGCCCGTGAACCACAGCGTGCCGAGGTCGAGGTAACCGTTGACAAACCGATCGAGGCCGAATTTGGTTTTACCGAACTTGCGCGCCTGGTGTTTGACCACCTTCTCGCCGATTTTGGCGAAACCGGCATTCTTTGCAAGATAGGGTATGTAGCGGTGCATGTCGCCATATACCTCGATGTGCTTCACAACCTCCTTGCGATAGGCCTTCAGGCCGCAATTGAAGTCGTGGAGATTGTGTATGCCGCTCACTTTGCGGGCCGTGGCGTTGAACAGCTTCGTGGGGATGGTTTTCGACAGCGGGTCGTAGCGCTTGCGCTTCCAGCCGCTCACAAGGTCGTAGCCCTCGGCTGTAATCATGCGGTAGAGCTCGGGGATTTCGTCGGGGGAGTCCTGGAGGTCGGCATCCATGGTTATAACGACATCACCCTGAGCCTTTCTGAAGCCGGTGTTCAACGCAGGCGATTTGCCATAGTTGCGACGGAACGCCACGCCTTTGACAGCCGGATTGGCCGCTGCGAGTGAGCGAATCACCTCCCATGAGTTGTCGGTCGAGCCGTCGTTGACATAAATCACCTCGTAAGTGAAGCCGTTGGCCTGCATCACGCGTTCAATCCAGGCCTGGAGTTCGGGGAGCGACTCTGCCTCGTTATAGAGGGGCACGACTATCGATATATCCATCAGTATTCAGTTTATTCTAATCCTTTAAAAAACCCGAACGCTACTTTGGAGCGCCGCTTACAGGCACTCGTTTGACGCGCACGATGAAACTAACCACCATCGACAGCAACGAGCCGCTGAACATCACCGACCACATCTCGCCGAGCACCAGCACCGCGGGGCGCGGAGTGGCGTTGCTGTCGACTATCATCCGCAGTTCATCGCCAATAGCTTTCGCGTTGGGATCGTCGACGGTGTCGTAGAAGCCAGCGAGGTAAACAAGTAACTCGCGGATGAAGTCGGGGTTGACGAAGCGGAGGTAGACGAACGCTATCGCCCCGAACACAATCGAGGCACAGCCGAACATCACGATTCCCTGCATCCACAAGGCCGAAAACATCGTCATTCCGTGGGCCGCCACATGGGTGCGACGCAGAAAGAGGTAGGTGAGCACCGGCACCCCGAGCGCCACCGCGATCGAGGGTATCTGGAGCGCCGTAACATAAACCGAGCCAACGATGAGCGCCATCGCCGCCGAAATGTAGAGCCCCATCCAGAGGCCGTCGTCGGCTCCGCGGGCGTAGATTGTCTTGGGTTTCGGTTGCTGTGGCATACTCGGTGAAGCGCTTTTGATGGGTGTAAAGTTTTGGCAAAATTACTAAATTTCCCTGTAATAAGATTGGCTGTCAGAGGAAATAGTTGTAATTTTGTGGCCACCACAGCCATCGGGGGCTCATTTAAGCGCCTGAGGCTCCCGCATAAAAGCGTATCAATCTTTTCCAGACCTGAATCAACATGAAATATCTTCGCAAAGCGATAGTGCCAGCCCTCATTGGCACCGCCGCGGTTTTCCAGGCTTCCGCCGTCATTGACCTTGACTACTACGGTCGTTTGCAGGGGCTCAAAGGCGCGGCGTTGAAAACCGCTGTTCACGAAATCATTACCGAGAATGTCAAGATGCTCGACTACGGCTCGGGCAACGGCAAAACATGGTATGGGTTCTATGTGACCGACCGTGGCGACAACGGCACGGTTCGCGACCGCTACTCTAACGAAATTTTCTACTTCGGCAACCAGGGTAACTCGGTGTCGGGCATGAACATCGAGCATTCATTTCCTAAAAGTTGGTGGGGTGGCTCGGAAAACAATGCCTATAAAGACCTCTACAACCTCATGCCCTGCGAGCAGCGCATCAATTCCACAAAAAGCAACTACCCCATGGGCATCGTCACGCGCACCACGCCTTCGGGCGACAACGGCTGCACGCGAGTGGGTTCAGGCTCGGGGGGCGACAATTTCTGGGAACCAGCCGACAAGTGGAAGGGCGACTTTGCCCGTGGTTACATGTATATGGCCACCGCCTATCAAAACTTCTCATGGACCAACGCCCAGGGCCTCCTGATTCTCGAAAACGGGGCCTACCCCACCCTCCAGGCCTGGGCCTCCGACCTCTACATCTCCTGGGCCAAGCAGGACCCCGTGGATGCCATCGAAACCAAGCGCAACGACGATGTTGAGAACTTTCAGCACAACCGCAACCCGTTTGTCGACTTTCCCAACCTCATGGAATACATCTGGGGCGACTCTGTGAGCACGGCGTTCAATGTGAAAACAACGGTTAAGAGCGCCGCATACATCGGTGGGTCGAGCATTGGCGACGGCCCTGTGACCGGAGTTCAGGAAGAGATTTACGCCTCGACTTTCCTCGGCGGAGCGGGGAGCGACTGCGCAGAGGAGATGACACTCAAACCCGCCGGTAAGAGTCACATCTGGACTCTCGACCCGCAATATGGATGGAAAGCGACCGGTTCGACCGGCTCGACAACCTACGGCAACCTTGTGTGCTACGACTCGGATGCCACGCTGTTCACTCCCGAGCTGAACCTCGAAGGGTGTGCCGACCCTGTTGTGAAATTCGACCACGCTGTGAAGTTCGCAGCCGACCCGTCGGCGGTGCTCAGCGTGGTGGTGCGCGCCGAGGGGGAAGCCGACTACACCATACCCTCGAATAAAATCATTTGGCCAAAGGGCACAACCTGGACATTCACCAAAGATGTCACCGTGCGCCTCCCGGAATACGCCAACAAAAAGATTCGCATAGGATTCCGCTACACTTCGAACACCACAGAGGCTTGCACCTGGGAGGTACAGAACTTCTCACTCACAGCCCGCAGGCAGTCCGCTTCAATCGACAACCTCATTGACAGCAATCTTGCCGACGAGGCCGACGACGCTTTTGCCGACGCTGAATACTACTCGCTCGATGGGCGCCGCATCGACCCGGCCACCGCCCGCGGAATAGTGATTCTGCGCCGCGGCACCCGCACCACCAAGGTTGTGCTCCGCTGATCCACCATTAACCATAAAATAATCATCCCCCATTCGCTCTGCGGAACGAATGGGGGATAATTATCGCGCACAAGCGCTAAAATATCAGCGCCGCGTCAAGAGGCTGAGCACTATGTAACCCCCAAAAATCTGGAGCAACATGCCGAGAATGCCGGTGCGGAAGTCTTGACAAGCAAGCAGGAAATTGCCATTGACAGCCCACTCGCCAAAGGTGCCGAGCACCTGGTAGAACACCACCACGCCCACAAGAGCAGCCAGAGAAACCTTGCCATAACGCTGGGCCGCATAGCCCGCGGCTACTGCTAACAACACAGATTTCACAGTTATGAACGGAAGAGACGCGACCGCCGGCATCGCGAAGAGCAAGGCGTTCGCGAGTGGCGAAAGGAGCGCGGTGAGCACGCCCACGCGCCATCCGTAGAGATAAGCGCCAACCAGTGTGAAGAAATAGATTGGGAGCCAGGTTGGTCCTCCAAGTGCGGCAAGATGGAAGAGCTGTGGCACAACGATGTTCCCGACCACGAACAGCGATGCCCAAAGATAGGCCCGATAGTTTCCGAATGAGAGGGAATGAAGTTTAAGAGTAGTCTGCATATAGTTCTAAATTAATAGCGGAATGATGTTTAGCGTTCAGCCGGAGCGTTTTTGGCAATAAAGCTGGCAATCAATGGAAGGCACTCCGCCGGGGTAGCGCACGAAGCACACAGCGCTTCCACAGGGCAGATACCGGTTCCTGCCCGATTGATGATGTTGTCGACCAATGTATCATAACGAACCTCAATGGCTGAGTTGTCAAGCAGGGATAGTGCCGGCTGGCTGATCACGCCGGCATAAACACCCTCCACTCCACCGAACGCCATAATGGCCGCCGCCCCTTTGCCAACGACTTTGTCGGCAATGCGGGCACCGAGTAGCTTGGCCGAGTCCTCAGAGAGGATGCGATACAGGTCCTTGACACCGCGCTCGCGGCATATAGTGATTGAACCGTCGCGGGCCGCGACGACACACGAGCATTGCTCGCGCCGCAGGATATCAATTAATGTAGGCCAATCGGTCATAGTGGGAGGAGGTTGAGAAATCGAGGTTTATACTGACAGCTCGAAAAGGAATCGTTGTGCGCGAATTTACCACTTTTTCGCTGATTGGGCAACTCGACCACCTCTCTCGATAAATGGCAAAAGAAAGCGCCATGTCGGCAAAGCCGACACAGCGCTTTAAATAGTGTACTTGGCGTTTCTGCGCCGAAGATTAGAAGTCGAAGGTGAAAGTGAAGGTGGTAGGCTCAACGGGCACGCGATACTTCGGCAGCACGTCGGGACCGCAAGTCGCAGTGCCGACACCCATCTGCTCGGCATCGATATGGACAGTGACCAAGCCATCGTTGTGGAGGTCCTTGATGTGGCCGCGGATACCCTCCTTGGTCTGCTGCAGCCAAGTGGGAGCTCCGTAGGTAGCGTCGTCGTAGGGGGTTACGCCGGCCTGGAAGAGCTCGGGTGCGGTGATGGTTATGTCATTGCCGAGCGTGAGGCGGCTAACCTCGGTATGGTTGCCGGATGCCTGGGGCACGACATAGTGGTGGAAGTTCTCCATCGGTGTGAGGGTGTAGGTGCCGATGCGGCCTGCAGAGTTACGGTCGTTGTAGGTTTCAACGGGGCCGCGGCCAACAAATGTGAATGTCTCGCAGTCGGCTTCAGGCATGCGGAAAGTGAGACCTACGCGGGGGAGCGAGGTGACGACGGCGGTGTCGGGCTCGAAGGTGGTGGTGACATCCATCTTGTTGCCGGGGAGGATGGAGATGGCGTATGAGCCGCTACCTACATTCTGCCCTTCGGCACCCTTGACGGTGAACGGAACCGTGAGCACATTCTTCTTCAACTCGGCCTTTCCGGCTTCAAGGCTGATTTTCTGCAACCCTTCTTTGGTCCAGAATTTGCCGGACCCGGCACCCGCGGCATCGTTCTCGGTCATGGGGCGATAGAGCGACAGCTCGATAGGAGTGGCAAGCTTTTCAACTCCGGCTACTTTCACAGAGCTGATGGCGCCGGTCGCGGGGTCAATCGCGAATGCGAGGTCGCCATTGGAGTAAACATCGCCTTTTTTCTTCATTTTCAAAGGCTTCTCGGCCTCGGTTGCCACAGCTTTAGCCGCTGGAATGGCGAACTGGTCGTAGGCCACCTCATAGCCGGCGGGCACAAGTTCGGTAGCTTTCTTGGTAGTCCACGAGAGGTCGAGATAGCATGGCACTGCCAGTTCGGGAGCTTTGCCAAGTTTGAGGAGCACTGAGTCGCCGGGAGCGCAGTTCACATTGTCGATAGCGCCCGACATGAGCACTTTGCCGTCAGCCGTGTTGACCTTCCAGTTGAGCTTGAGCTCGTTGAGATTGGAGAAGTCATACCAGTTGCGCACGCTCACTGCGAGGTTCGAGGCATCCATCATGCGCCCCTTGGCATACTGATAGACCTTCTTGACCTCCTGGAGGTGGGGGTGTTCCTTGCGGTCGCTCGTAATGAGGCCGTTGCAGCAGAAAGCCATCGACGAGGGGATTTCCATCTTGGGGCCGTAGTCGCCTCCGTAAGTGTAATACGGACGGCCAAGCGAGTCAACCTCGATGAACGATTGGTCGACCCAGTCCCAGATGCAGCCGCCCTGAGCTTTAGGCAGATTTTCGAACACGTTCATGTAGTCGCGTAAACCGCCCACGCTGTTGCCCATGGCATGGGCGAACTCGCAAAGGATGTAGGGCTTGTTTTCGGGCTTGGAGGCATAGTCGATCACGAAGGGGATGGGGCGGTACATGTTGGCGTAGATATCGGTGTTCCAGTCGCCGAGAGCGCGTTCGCACTGAATGGGGCGATTGGGTTCGATTTCCTTCATGTACTTATAGGTTTCTTCAAACACCACGCCGTTGCCCGATTCGTTTTGGAGCGAGAAGAAGCAAACCGATGGGTTGTTTTTGCTCTTGGCGTAGGCTCGCTTGGTGCGGTCCATGGCAGCGGGAATCCACATTGGGTCCTTGGCCATGGCGTCCTCGTTGTAGCCGTAGCCGTGGCTCTCGAAGTTAACCTCGTCGATTACCATTATGCCGTATTTGTCGCAGAGGTGATACCAATTGCGGGTCGCGGGATAGTGGCAGTTGCGCACGGTGTTGATGTTGTTGAGTTTCATCAGCTCGATGTCGCGGAGCTCGGTAGCGGGGTCCATGGCGTGGCCGAGCTTATCCCAGCTGTGGCGGTTAACGCCCTTCACGATGATGCGCTTGCCGTTCATGAGCCAAAGACCGTCCTTGACCTCGGTGGTGCGGAAGCCAACGTTGCAGCCAACGAGCTCGGTGCGGTTACCCTCGGGATCGTTGAGCGACAGTTCGAGAGTGTAGAGATTGGGATGTTCAGCCGACCATGCTTTCACGCCGGGGAGAATCGCGTTGAAGCTCACCACAGCCGAAGCATTTTCAGCACCCTCGGCAGCCACGGTTCCGTCGGCATCGAAGAGCTTATAGCCAATGGTGTAGGGTTTGAACTCCTGGGCCTTGGCTTTTTTCTTGCCCTTGACGGCGGGAGCGGGATGCTCGGGAAGCCCGGCAAGGTCGACGGTGAGCTGCAGCTCGCCATCCTTGTATTCCTTCTTGTCGAGCCCGGCAACGGCACGGAAATCAGAGATGTAGGTCTTGGGGGTCGAGTAGAGATACACGTCGCGCTCGATGCCGCTCAGTCGCCACATATCCTGGCACTCCATGTAGCTGCCCGACGACCAGCGGTAGACCTCGAAAGCGACAACGTTCTTGCCCGGAACGAGGTAGTCGGTCACATCCCACTCGGCAGCAGTCTTGGAGTCCATGTTGCAACCGAGATACTGGCCGTTGACCCATGCGTAGAAGAACGAAGAGATGCCCTCGGCAGCGAGAACCACTCTGCGGCCTTCCCAGCCGGCAGGGATGGTGAACTCGCGGCGATAGGAGCCAACCTCGTTGTTTTCAAACGGCACGCGCGGACGGTCCTTCTTGAAGTTGTAGAACTCGGTGTCAAACTCGTAAGTTTCGTTGGTGTAGACACGGGTTCCGTAGCCGAGGGTCTGCCAGTTGCCAGGAACGGTGATTTTATCCCATCCCTTGATATCGTAGTCGGGGGCCTGGAAGCCTTGGGGACGCTGGCCCGGGTTGATGACCCACTTGAAGTCCCACTGCCCGTTGAGGTTGAGATAGTAGGGTGAGTCGGCAAACTTCATGTCGGCAATCGCCGCCACGGGAGCATCGTCGGCGTATGGCACAACCAATGCGTGCGGGTCGATTTGCCCGATACGGAAAGTGTTGGGCTGCTGCCATTCGGGCACTTCGTCGGCAAACCCGGCGAAAGAGCCTCCGGCAATGACCAGCGCCAGTGCTGAGAGTTTCTTAATCATGGATAACGGTATGGTTTTATGTTTGATATTTCAGATTCAAGGAAAAGAAGATGCCGCGCGGTGTTACTCGACAATTACCTCGTCGAGATAGACCTGGGCGGGAACACCCTCGCGGGGATAGCCTTCGGGGATGGCACCGGGATTCAGGCCTACGACACGGAGGAAGCGCACCTCGGTCGAGGGGAACTCGGCTTTATAGTCGATTTTGTTGGGCTTGGCAAGGAAGAGAGTCGCGGGGTCAACGGTAACCTGCTTCAGCACCCTGTAGCTGCGGCCATCAGGCGAGCCGTAGACCACGAGTTCGAGCGGCGCTGCCGAGCAGAGGTCGCTGTTCGACAAGGTTCCGACTGTCACCTTCTCAACCGGTTTCAGCTCGCCGAGGTCAATGGTGAATTCTATGGGAGCGTCGTTCCACCCGGTGTATTCAAAATCGCTGTGGCGGTCGCTGCCACGAAGTCCGTTGGTCAGCACATCGGCGGACTGCATCGACTTGACGGCGGTCACGGTGCGCCCCGTCGCGAGGTTCGAACGCACGGGGAGGTCGAGCGTCTGGCCCAGCTGCTTGCCGGTGGCGCGGTCAAAGGTCGCGGCCTTGAGGTTGAAGTCGCCGCTAAGGTTGGGAATGACCACCTTGCTGCCGAGATTGCGGGCCGAAGCGTCGAGGTTGTCGCCCGTAGTCCAGCGAATGTCAACGTCGGGACGCTCGCAGGTGAGTTCGATGGTGATGGTGCCGTCGCCGTTGGGAACAGCCTTGTGCTGGATGTTGTACATCGACTTGGCAACCGTGATTCCGCGCTCCTCGAGCCCCGGGGTGTAAGCGTCGACCGACTTTACAAACTGAGCCAAATCAGCGCGTCCCTTGGGGGCCCAAGCTCTCTCGGCGACAGCCATCATGCGGGGAAAGAGCAGATATTCAACATCTTCGGGTGTGCGGCAGAACTCGGTCCAAAGCGACCCTTGCAGGCCGAGGAGCTGGTTCTCCATCTCGGGGGTCCAGTCGTCGGTGACGGCTTCGTAGTTGTAAATGTCGCTGAAAGTGACGTTGCCGAAATAGGTGAACGGCTCGAACCATTGCGGACCCTGGTAGCGGATGAGGTAGAATGAGCGGGCCGGGGTCATGATGAACTTTCGGCCACTCTTCCGGGCATCGTCAACGGCAACTTTGCCGGTGCCCTGCCAGCCGTAAATAACCATGTCTTTGAGGAGGTCGCCGTAGGTGGCCTCGTCCCAGCCCATCGGGATGCGACCCTTTTCGAGCAGTCGGGTGGCGATATTGTTCATAAGCCAGCTCTGGAGCTCCTCTTCGTCCTTGAGGCCGAGTTTCTGAATGCGCTCCTGGCAACGGGGGCAACGCTTCCAACGGTCCTTGGCGGCCTCGTCGCCTCCGAGGTGGATATACTTCGAAGGGAAGATGTCGATTACCTCGTCGAGCACATTGTTGTAGAAGTCGATCACAGCGTCGTTGCCGCCACACATGATGATGGAGGCGTCGCGGCCGCCGATGCCGGGGAACACGCCGATGAATTTGCCAGAGTCAACCGGGCAGGTCAGCTCGGGATATGACGCGATTGCCGCGGCGGCATGGGCCGGCAGCTCGATTTCGGGAATGAGGTTCACATGGCGCTCGGCTGCATATTTCACGAGCTCGCGCATCTGTTTCTGCGTGTAATAGCCACCGTAGGTAGCCTTCTCATCGGCTGAGCGGGGATTGCGGCGAGCAGGGAAGATTTCAGGGCTGTCAACGCGCCAGGCCCCGACCTCGGTGAGTTTGGGATATTTCTTTATTTCAAGACGCCAGCCGTTGTCGTCAGTCAGATGGAGGTGCACGTTGTTGATTTTCAGGGCCGAGGCCTCGTCGATGAGTTTTTTCAGCTCATCGAAGGGGAGGTAGCAGCGCACCACGTCGATCATCATGCCGCGGTAGCCAAATCGGGGCGAGTCGGTAATTTCGACCGCGGGGAGCGATTCGGGGTTCTGCTTCACCATCTGGGCCAGGGTTTGGGCGGCATAATAGAAGCCGGTGGCTGTTGATGCGGAAACCTCGATGCCGGCGGGAGCCACTTTCACCTTGTAGCCCTCCTCGGGAATCGAGGCATCGGTTGTGAGCGTCACCGAAGCCCCTTTCGAGGCTGTTTTGGCATCGACCCCGCGCATCTTGAGGTCGCTGACAAAAGTCTTGGCATCCTTGCCGCCAATTGTCAGACCTTTGGCCGGGATGGAAAACTCACCCGCTTCGGGGGTCATCTGGGCGGGGACGGGAATCAACGCATAGTCGGCGCTTGCGCTGATGCTGCCCGCAAGGAGGGAGAGGGCTACGAGAAATTTCTTCATTTTATTGAATTTGGTCGGAATGTAATGATTTAAGGTAACGTCTTGCTCGCTTCGCGATACTTTGCCGGAATGTGCCGTTGCTGGCTTGGCCGCTGCCGGAATATGGCGAGTGGGTGCCAGCCGGCGGAAGCCGGCCGACACCCGCTCGAGGGGCGTTTACTTGATGGGGAACTGGTGACGCACAGGGTCGTCATACTGTTCCTGAAGTTTTTTGAGTTTCTGCATCATGTCGGCTGTGACGGCCTCGGTGCCGGGCTTGCCATAGATGTTGTTCATTTCGTTGGGGTCGGCGGTGAGGTCGTAGAGCTCCCATTCGTCAATGTCGTTGTAGAAGTGGATGAGCTTGTGCTTGAGGTCGCTCACACCATAATGGCGTTTGACGGAGTGCTCGGCGGGGTACTCGTGGAAATGGTAGTAGAGCGCGTCGCGCCAGTCGTCGGGGTGCTCGCCCTTGAGAAGCGGGAGCAGCGAAACGCCCTGGATATCCTTCGGGATTTCAACGCCTGCGATGTCGAGGAATGTCGGAGCGTAGTCGATGTTCTGAACCATCTCCTCCACGTCGCCGCGACGGTCGAAGCCGTTGGGGAGGCGCATGATCAGCGGGGTATGGAACGACTCCTCATACATGAAGCGCTTGTCAAACCATCCATGCTCGCCCATGTAGAAGCCCTGGTCGGAGGTGTAGACCACGAGGGTGTTGTCGAGCAAGCCGTTCTCCTCGAGATAGTCGAGCACGCGGCCCACATTGTCGTCGAGGCTCTTGACCAC
>CAYTBH010000016.1:0-29164 GCA_964435935.1 uncultured Alistipes sp. | reverse complement strand
CTGCGGATGCCGGCGCTTTGGGCTACTTGCGAGGTGAGGGAAAAATCAGAAGGGATAGCCGATGGCGAGGTGGAAGCAGAGAGAGTTTTTGAACGATGTCATATTGTAGTAACTGGCTTTGCCCGTGTCGTAGGGCGCGTGGATGCCGACACCCAAGTCGGCACGCAGCACAAGCATGCCTATGTCGAAGCGGAGTCCGGCACCGGTGCCGAGCGCCAAGTCGCGCAGGAAGGTGCTCCCGCGGACTTCGCCGCCGGGGCGCAGCGGGTCTTTCTTCAGCAACCACACGTTGCCGGTGTCGATGAACACCGCGCCGTTGAGGGGGCCGATGATGGGGAAGCGGTATTCGACGTTGAGCTCGAATTTGAAGGTACCGGTCTGGTCGAAGTAGCTGTCGCGAATCCAGGCTGGCGGGCGGTAGGAGCCGGGGCCGATCGAGCGCACGGGGAATGCGCGGATGGAGTTCGCGCCGCCGGCATAGAATTGCTCGGCGTAGGGCACTTCCGACGAGTTGGCGTAGGCGTGGGCGGCTCCCACGAGGCCGCGGCTCACGAGCCAGTTGTTGCCCCACAGGCGCCGGCCGAAAACAATCTGCGTGGAGCCTTTGACAAACTGCGAGAAGGGGGTGCCGAAGAGGCGCTTTTCGCCACGTTTGCCGGCGAGCTCGTAGATGCACCAGAAAAGGTTGCCGGCTTCCTGGGCCGTGATTGTCCAGTTGAGCGTGTTGTCGGAGTCAAACTGCCGGTCGTAGGAATAGGTGTAGGAGAACTGCGGGATATACTGCGAGCGGAAACTGAGGGCAATCGCGGGGTTGGCCGCCACCACTGAGTCAAACGCGTGGGTGGTCTGCATCAGGTTGGTGTAGGTGAGCTTGAGCGGTGTGAGCGAGTGCGAGGAGTGGCGGCTCGACTGCCATTCGTAGCTTATGGAGGCGTTGAATTGCGCCATCTTGAAGTAGTGGGGGCGGTTGAGCAGGTCGGCCGAGAGCTGGAAGTGGGTCCAGTTGAGGTTGCGGTTACGGCGTTTGATGAAGTTTGGCGCCAGCATGCGGGGGAAGCTGAGGTTGGCGGCCAGCCCGATTTCGTAGGAGTTGAACACCGACGAGTGGTCGCGGCCCGTCTGCCATTCGTATGAGCCGGTGAGGGAGACTCCCAGCTGCTCGCCGCCGCCGAAGAGATTGCGGTTCTGCACGCTGACGTTGGCTCCAGGACCGATGTAGCTGTTTGACTTCGAGGAGGCGTTGATTTCGACCGATGCTTCGAGCGGGGTGTCGAACGTGCAGGAGATGTTCACGTCGAGCGTGGGCTGGGCGGCAAGCGTGTCGGGCACCACGGCCATGTCGATGCTGTTGAAGATGCCGAGGCGGGCAAATCGGGTCTGGGTGCTGTTCATGTTGCGCACGGCGAAATAGCGCCCCTGGCGGAAGGTCACGCAGTCGTGAATCACCCCCTTGCGCAGCCGCGAGGGCATCATCTGGATGAGGGTTGCCTTGTCGGTGGCGATTGTGTCGGGGGTCCCTCCGCCCTGGTTGCGGTAGGCGTAGACGGTCACTTTGCCCGTCTTGTAGCGTTCGAGCATGCGGCGGGGAATGTTCGACGCGATGGCGAGGCGCAGGGCTATCGACTGCGGTTTCTGGAGCGAGTCGGCCAGATATTCGATATATTCGGGCCGGAAGAAATAGTAGCCGTGGTCGCGGAGCGAGTTAGTGATTCTGACGCGGACAGCCGAGAGGGAGTCGGTACAGTAGCGCACCCCCGGTTTGAGGTAGTTGTCGCGGCGCACCAGCGAGTCGATGCGGTGGTTTAGCAGGCAGGTGTCGGGGAGCAGTTCCACGGTGTCGACCATGTAGGCCGGTCCGGTTTCGATGGTGTATGACACCTTGGCTGTACGGGGGTTGCGCCCCGGGATGAGCTCGTAGTTGGCCGAGCCGCGGAAGTATCCGTTGTTGTCGAGAATCTCGTCGAGCATGTGGATGCGCGCGTCGGGGCGCACGGTGCTGATCAGCACCGGCTCAGACACCAGGCGGTCGTAGAACCAGCGCTTGATGCCGGTGCAGGAGTCGCTCCAATGGTTCCACACCCAGAGCCCGATGGGAAACGGGATGCGGTATTTCGGCGACTTCAGGATGGCGTTGTTAGGGGGCACGCTCACAGCCTCGTTGAGCTGCGACTTCACCGACAGCGGCACCTTGGTGCCCGACGGGGCGTTAATGTCGATTTTCTTGATTCCGGTGTATAACACCTCACCCTCGGGAAGGCGCGAGGTAGTGGAGCACGCCGCGAACACCAGCAGGGCTGCCGGGAGCAGGAGCAGGGATTTCAGTGACTTGCGGTTCATTTTTCCTTCTCGGTGAGGGTGGTTGTGTCGGTTTTAGGCCCGATGGCGGCGGCCGGGACGCTGGCGGGGGCTTCGATGGGGAGCCGCGGAGCGGGGTTGCGCCGGCGCATGAAGCGGAACATGTCGCTCAGGCGATGGAGCTTACGCTTGTAGACGAAGCCGACGCCCGTCTGGGTGATTTCGCCTTCGAGGATGCTCTCGTAGCCGGTGTGGCGGAACAGGCGCACATACATCGTGCCCTGCTTGTTGAGCATGTATTCGAAGGAGATGTCGGCGATGAGGTTTTCGGCGAAGTTCTCGTCGGCCTGTGCGTCGGTGGTGTAGTTGCCGCCTACCACGATTTTGAATCGGTCGTCGAAGAGCGACTTGCTCACCCGGTAGCTGTAGGTCATGGCCTGGGTCTGCGCCCCGTCGACGGTTTTCTCATACTGGTTGATGCCGAACGACAGGTCGACGCCCTTGATTGTCGAGGCCGCCCAGCTGTTGATTTGCGATTCGAGGAACGAATACAGCGAGCTTGTGGCCGAGCCGCTGACGGTCTTTGTGTTGGCTCCCGAGTAGGTGCCGGTGATCATCAGGTTCATGGCCTGGTTGGCGCGCTGCTCGGCGGTCATGCTCTTGAGCTCGTTCTCGATGGTTATGTCGTCGTTGCAGGCCAGGTCGAAGGAGGCGTTCATCTCCTCCAGGGTGCCGGTGACGTTGAGAATTACGTCGAATGTCACCATTCGCGAGTTGCCCGCGGAGTTGACGTTGGCCCGCAGGTCGTCGGAGGCGTGGATGTTGAGCACCGGGTTGAGCATGTCGCCGTTGAAGGCCACGAAGCTCCCTTCCTGGAAGGAGAAGTCCTTTTCAGAAATCATCGGGGGCGAGTAGCGAGCGTAGCCCTGGTTGATATTGAGGCGCCCAGTGGTGCGCTCGTCGCCGAGGTAGTCGAGGGTGTAGTTGATGGTGCCCTCGCCCTGGATTTGCACTCGGTCCTTTCCGTCGGCCGAGAGGTCGACCCCGATGGTGGTGCCCGGCGAAACAGTGAGCGAGGCGTCGAGGTTGAGCAGCATGCCGGAGTTGTTGATGGAGTCGGCGGCGGCCACGGCGGCGGTGTCGGCGAAGTTCACGAAGCGCACCATGTTTTCATCGCTTCGCGACGAGATGGAGTTCACCGCGTCGGGCATGACGTAGGTGACGTTAGTTCCGGGTAGCACTTTCAGCGCCGCGTCGACGTTGAGGAAGCTCGTTGAGCCCTTGACATCGGCATCGAGGTCGATGAAGGCCTTGCCATAGACATTGGCGCCCCCGCGCAAGGTTTTCTTGCCGTTGACAATCTGCATGTCGCGGGCGTGGGCCGAGAGGTCGAGCAGTATGTTGGCGAAGTCTGAAATGTCGGCGCTGCCGTTGATTGAAAGCCCGTTTTTGTTGAGTCCCTTGATGGTATAGTCGTTGAAGCGCACCACCGAGCTGTCGACCGGGATTTTGCCGTCGGAGAATTTGAAGCTGGAACCGAGCATGGGCACCAACACCGACGCGGAGTCGAATTGCACCCAGCCGTTGAGGGTGGGCGACGACATTTCGCCCGCTACGTCCATCACGCCGTTGAGGGTGCCCGAGAGCTTGGCGACGTCGGCGCCAAGGAAGGGGTTGGCAATCTCGAGCGGCAGGTGGATGAGCCTCATATCGAGCAGGAAGGGGGAGGGCTTGGTGGAGTCGTTGAGATTGCCGTTGAGGGTGAGCGACTTGCGGCCATCGACAAACATGTCGGCCGATGCGCGCACGATGCCGTCGGCGGTCTGCACCTTGGTGTCGATTTCGAAGGTGCCTACGCGCTCCTTGCCGTAGGTGAAGTCGGCCAGGGTGAGCGTTCCGGCTCCGTCGAGGCTCTTGTTGCCCCATGAGAAACTCATGTCGGCCGAGAGGTCGCCCTTCATCGCCGGGGCGAAGGGGTTGATGGCGAGCCAGTCCTGCAACTTGATGTCGCTCAGTTGGAGGGTTATGGCCTCCTGTGTTGAGTCGGCGCCCTCGACGTGGTTGGTGAAGAGCTTCAGCGAGCTCACATCGTTGTGGAGGTAGAGGTTCGCGTCGAGGTGGTTGGTCAGCAGGTTGTAGGTGATGAAGTTGTCGCGGTTGATTTCCCAGTCCTTGTAGCCGATCACCGGGTGGTAGGGTACGAAGCGGAGCGCCACGGTGGTGCTGTCGTGCATGTTGATGAGCGAGCCGAAGCTGTAGCCGGTTTCGCCCTGGAGGTTCTGCTGCTTGAAAATCAAGGCAATGCGGCTCGAACTGATGTAGCCGTTGGCGGCGATTTTGGCGAAAGCGTCGAGAGTGCCGGGGGCGTTGTCGATGTTTGCGTCGTAGGTGAGGTAGGTGCCCTGCTGGCGCACGCTGAAGGTGATGGTGTCGAGCTTGGTGGTGCCGGTGCGGAACTTCAGCACTTCGGCATCGAGCGCGATCAGAGAGTCGTTTGAGGCGGTGAGCGAAGCCGAGCGGAAGGCCATGTTGTAGTCGTTGAGCACGCTGCTGAGCACGTTGTCCTGCCCGGCGTTAAACTTCAGGGTGAACGGGGGGAGGGTGTGCTGCAGCGAGTCGACGGCGAGTCGCTGTCGCTTGGCGCATCGGTCGAGCAGGGCCGAGGTCGCGTCGAAGCGGCCCAGCAGCGAGTCGAGGCACACGCCCGCCCCGAAGTCGAGCGCGAGGTCGCGGTTGGTCAGCGAAGCGTTGGTGCTTGTGGTGTCGGCGTTGAACTTCAGGGCTATGTCGCGGGCGTTGACCTTCATCGCCCCGGCGCGGTAGTTGAGCGAGGCGATGTCGATGTCGGCGGCTGCCATCATCGGCTGTGTCTTTGTGGCGGGGTCGAAGCTCGCCACGCCGTTGATTTTCGCGGCAACGGTAGTGGCTGTGTCGGTGAGTCCCAGGGCTTTGAGGTCGAGGTTGATGATGTCGCCGTCGAAGTTCACGCGATAGGGCAGGGCGGCTATGTCGCCGTCGGCCTTGATGTCGAACGCCGCGTAGGGGTTGCGGCTCAGCGCCTCGATGGCGGCGTGACCTCCGGCGAGATTGGCCGTGAGAGTGACGTTTTGATACTGGTGGCCCATATAAGTGGCCTTCGCGAGGTCAACCTTCGCGTCGATGTCGGTTCTGGGGCTCATCACGTCGAGTCCCTGGCCCGAAACGCTGACGCTTGCCGTGAGGTCCTTCAGGCCGAGTTCGGGGAGAATCGACTGCACGGGGAAGGCGTTGGCCCGCAGGTCGATGTCGTAGGCGGTGGCGCGGTTGTTCCACAACGCTTCGAGCGCGAGGCGTCCGCTACCGGTGTGGGCTGTCACCGAGCCGTCGATGATGCCGCGGTCGAGGCGTGCCTCGCCGTCGATGGTGAGGGGCGGAATCCTGATGCCTCGGCCGCTCTTGGCGTCGAAAATCAGCGGTTTGGCCCACTGTCCGTCGGCAATCCAGCCGGAAATCGCGGCGTTGCCCACCGCCTGGTTGATGTCGGTGAGGTTGGCTATGCGGCCTTCGGCCTTGATGCCGATGTGCTCTGGGATTTCGGCCTTGATGGTGTTTACGTTGAGGTTGGCCATGGAGCCGTCGAGCTTCACCTCGGCCAGCAGCGGTTGGTAGGGGGGGAGCTTGTCGACAATCGCGGCCATTGGGGCGGGGGCGAGCCGGCGCAGGTCCTCGTTGGCGATGTCGGCGGTGAGGTCAACCGCGAGGGGCATTTTTTCGGCTTTCGGCTCGTTCATACCCATCATGGCATCGAGGCTGATGCGCGAGGCCCCGGTGCGGAGCGCTATATCCTTGGCGCGCATGGCCGCGGAGTCCATTTCGAAAAGGCCGGTGAGGGTTAGGCTCACGCCGCAACGCTCGCGGGCGCGGATTGCGCGGATGGGCACCTTGATGGCTGTGCCGCGGTTCATGAAGCTGTCGACGGCGATGCTGATTTCGCTTGCCTGGATATAGTCGAGGTCGAAGTTGGGGCTTGCCGGGGTGGCGCCGTCGAGGGCGTAGAGCGCGTTGCCGCCGCCGAGGCGCACCTTGTCGCAGGTGACAGTCCACGGGAGCGACGAGGCGAGCTGGGCCGAGTCGACAGGCTCCTCGGCCACGGGATGCGCGGCGAGGTATTCGGGCGATGGGTAGATGTATTTCGCGTCGATGCTGTCGACGGTGATGTCGTTGGCGTGAATCAGGTGGGGAGTCATGTCGAACGACGCGTTGTTCACAATCGCGCGGCTCATGAAGGCCTGGAGGTCGGTGATAGTCGGCTCGATGCTCATCTGGTAGCGCACGTTTTCGAGCACGCCGTGGTTGAGGGCGATCGTGAGGGGCGAGCTGACGGTGTCGGTGGGCTCGGGCTTCGGAACTGAGTCGGGGAGAATCTTGATGGTGACGTCGGCGCCGCTCGCGAGCAGGCGGTCGACGGTGATATCCTGCTTCAAAAGGTTGTAGCCGCCGTCGAGCACGCGGGCGAAGTCGAGGGCAGCGTTCATCTGGAAAGCCGAGTCGGGGCCGCCGAGGTTGACCCGCGCCTTGCGCAGAAGGATGCGGCTGCCGCGGATGTCGCCTTTGAAGAGGGGGAGGAGCGAGATGTCGGCCTCGGCCCGCGAGGCGAAGATGTCCATTCCGGGGGCGGCGAGGCTTGCCGAGTCGACGGCTATTTTGAGGGGGAACGACAGGCGCAGCTTGCCGACCTCGATTTTCATCTCACCCTTCGAGTTAATGGCCTCGAGCGCCTTTTTTGTCGCGAAGTCCTGAACCGGCGGGATGTAGAGGAGCAGAAGCACGAGCACGAGCAGCCCCGCGATGCCGAGGAGCGCCCAGAGGAGCGTTTTGCCTATAATTTGGAGAACTCGCTTCACTTTTCGGTGGGGTGAGGGGGTGTGATGAACTGTTTCTGGAAATTATAACATTCCGCGGCGGGGTTTGGTTTAGCCGTAGACTGGTTTCTGCGCCTTTCCGGCGGTGGCTTTGCCGTAGTCGATGGCGCGGGTGGGGCAGCAGTGGAAGCAGCGGAGGCAGAGGGCGCATGCCGGGCCCCACACGGGCTTGCCATCCTTCATGGTGATGTTGTCGAGGGGGCACCCTTTGGCGCATGTCGCGCAGCCGACACACTTCTCTGAGTCGCAATGGAAAGGTGCCGGCGACATGCAGAAGGCGCGGAACCAGGGGTAGACCACGGCGGTTTTCAGCCAGGCATAGTCGCCCCGCACCACGTCGGTCTCGGCGCGTCCGCGCTTGATTTCCTCGACCACGCGGGCCACGCGCCCGGGCATCGCTTCGAGTTTGCGGCGCTCGACCTCGGGCGAGTCAACTTCGAAGCCCTTCATGCAGACGTAGGTGTTGGGCATCTGCACGGAGAAAGCCCCGCGGGGAGTCCAGCCGCGGCGGCCAATCTCCTGGCGCCACTGGTCGTCGGCGCGGCCGATGTCGTCGCCGCAGGTGGCCACCATCCAGTGGAGCGTGGCGGGTGATGCCTTGATTTTCACCTTGCGGATGAAGCGTCGCACCACGGGGGGCACTCCCCAGCTGTAGATGGGGAACACCCAGATGGCCGGTTGGCCGTCGGCGAGCTCGAAGAGCTGTTTCGAGGGCTTGAGAAGGAGTTTCTTTTCGAGCATGGCAATCTCCTGGCCCAGGCCCGAGGCGAGCTGGCGGGCCACGAGGAGCGAGTTGCCGGTGCCGCTAAAACAGAATATCATGGCGTGGAGGCGGGGGTCAGCGGATTGTCACTTGCGTCGCGCCGTAGCCGTATTCGCGGAACGACGCGTCCTGAACGTCGTGCCCCTTGTAGCGGTGGGCGAGTTCTTTGTTGATGGCCTGGCGGAGCACGCCTTCGCCCTTGCCGTGGATGAAGACGATTTTCAGGCCTTTGTCGCGCAGGTGCTGGTCCATGGTGCGGCGGAAGGTGTCAATCTGGTAGTTGAGGATGTCGGCTGTCGAGAGTCCGGCGGTGGAGTCGAGGAGCTCGTTGATGTGTAGGTCGACTTCGAGCACCCCTTCTTTTGGGTCGGGGCGGTGCTTTTTTACGGGTCGCTGCCTGGGGCGGTCGGCTTCGCGCTTCTGGCGCATCGCGTCCTCGAGCCTGGCGGAGTCGATTGCCATGGGGCGCTGGGGAATGTCGTTTTTCACCACGTCGATGGCGATGACTGGCACCTCGAAGTAAGGGTTTTCGCGGAAGCAGTGGAGCTTGAAGAATTTGGTGGTGTCCATGCGGTATTCGATGGCCACCGGGGCTTTGAGGGCGAACTGCTTGTCGCGCTTGAAGGCCACATATTGCACGCACACGCGGTCGAGGCGGCCTGCCTTTTCGCGGGAGAGCTCTTCGAGAAACAGCTCCATGTTGGGCTCGGCGATGCCGGCGAAGCGGGTGGTCCACCCCTCCTCGTCGTCGGCGCGGCTTAGGAAGGTGAAGTAGAGGTAGTAGTTCGAGTCGTTGATGAGGTAGACTTCGAAGTCGGTGGTGGTGATGTGCTTTGGCTCGATGGGTTCGAAGCCGAGCACCACGTTGAGCTTGTCGCCCCCCGGGGTTTCGGCCACCGGCGCGGGCTTTGGGGCCTCGGGCATCTGGGTGGGCACGAACTTGCTCTGCTTCTCGGCGGCGGCTTTCTGGGCGGCCTGGGCCGTTCCGCCGAAATAGTCGCGCCGGGCGTTCTCGGCCCCGGCGGGAGTTGTCACAACCAACTCCTTGATCAGGACGGGGGTTACGAAGCCGTCGTCCTCTTCAACGTGGGCGATGTTGCCCTCGATTTTCACGATGCGTCCCCCTCCGGTAGAGCTGAGAAAGCGCACGGTGTCTCCTATCTTTGCCATATATTCTGTCGGTTTGGAATGCAAAATTAACAATTTATGATTAATTTCGCGCCAAACACCACTATAATATAGAGAAAATAATGAGCGCGACCCGTCAGACCGACGTAACCGACATAAAGATAGAGGATTTCAACTATCCGCTCCCCGACGAGCGCATAGCCCGGCACCCGCTTGCCGACCGCGACCGCTGCAAGCTGCTTGTGCGCCGCGCCGACGGCTCGCTGGAGGAGCGCGTGTTTGCCGAGCTCCCCGGGCTGCTCCCCGCCGACTCGATGCTGGTTTACAACAACACCCGCGTGATCAACGCGAGGCTGCGCTTCCGCAAGCCGGGCGAAAACGGGTCGCCGATCGAGATTTTCGTGCTCGAGCCGGTGGAGCCGGCTGACTATGCCCGCAACTTTGCCTCGACGGCCACCTGCTCGTGGAGCTGCTTCGTTGGGAACTCGAAGAAGTGGAAGCGGGGAGCGCTGGAGATGCCGCTGACCGTTGACGGCGTGGAGCTCACGCTGCGGGCCGAGCGCGAGTCGCGCGAGGGGAACGCCTCTGTGGTGCGCTTCTCGTGGGATGCCTCCGGGGTGACGTTCTCGTCGATTATAGCGGCGGCGGGCGAGATTCCGATCCCGCCTTACCTGAATCGCTCGACCGAGGCGACAGACTCGGCTGACTATCAGACGGTTTATTCGCACATCGACGGCTCGGTCGCCGCGCCTACCGCCGGGCTCCACTTCACTCCCGAGGTGCTTGCCGAGGTCGAGTCCCGGGGCATACCGCGCCGCGAGCTCACCCTGCACGTCGGAGCCGGCACCTTCCAGCCCGTGAAGTCGGAGAAGATTGGGGAGCACTTGATGCACAGCGAGTTCATCGCCGTGCCTGTGGCGCTCATCCGCGAGCTCGCCCGGGGCGACCGCCGGGTGATAGCCGTCGGGACAACGTCGGTGCGCACCCTCGAAAGCCTCTACCATGCCGGGAGGCTCGCCGCGGCGGGGCGCTGGGAGGGGGAGGTGCCCCAATGGACTCCCTACGACCCCTCGCTGCCCGAAATGACCACCGCCGAGGCGCTGGCGGCGTTGGTCGAATACGTTGAAAAACAAGGGGTAGACACCTTTTTGGCATCTACCCGCATAATCATTGCCCCGGGCTATCGGTTCCGGGTCGTCGGGGGGATGGTGACGAACTTCCATCAGCCGCAGTCGACGCTACTGCTGCTGGTGTCGGCGTTCACCGGGGGCGACTGGAGGCCGATGTATGACTTCGCCCTTGCCCGCGGCTTCCGCTTCCTCAGCTATGGCGACGCGTCGCTGCTGCTTTGAGGCGGTTAATCCTCAAGATAATAGACTATTGTCGACACCACGCGCACCTTTTTAATGAAGGGCACCGACGACGACTGGCTCTCGATCGAGAACTGGCCCTGGTTGGCTGTTTTCATTTTTCCGACTTTCGAGCCGCTATCCTGCGCGAAGCGGTCGGCAGCTTCGCGGGCGTTTTTGGTGGCCTCGGCAATCATTTCGGGCTTGATGTCGTTGAGGGCGGTGTACTCATATTCGATGTAGCCGTTTGAAACCGGGATGCCTGCTTTGAGGAGCTGGGCCGAGCGGTCGATGAGCTCGCGCACCTTGTCGACCTTCGAGGTGGTGACGGTGATGGTGTTGTTGAGCGAGTATTTGAAGTTGATGTTGGAGGAGACGTACTGGTTGGTGGTGGCGTTGTAGGTGTCGGGCGGGGCGATTGTTATTTCCGACTTGTCGATGCCGTTGGATGTGAGGAACTTGACGATGGCGGCGTTGTTGGCGGTCACCTGGTCGTAGACGGCGGTGAGCTCGTTGCCGGCCACGCTGTAGGTGATGGGCCATGTGACGCGGTTGGCGGGCACCTCGCGCTCGGCCAGTCCGCGGACAGTGACCTCGCGGTCGCGGAATGCCATGTTGTCGATGCCTCCCTTGATGAAGAGCCCTAAAAAGAAGATGCCGGCGCCGATGAGCAGGGCGCCGACGATGGTCGACGCGTTGAGCTTGTTCATGATTCGAGTAGTTTTATTGGTTGTTTTCATATATGACAAAACGGAGCGCCGGTAGGTTTAACCGGCGCTCCGTTTTTTATGCGGGGAGGGTGGTGTTTATTTCAGAACGATTTTCTTGCTGACGGGGCCGGCGGGAGTCTGGGCCGAGAGCACATACACGCCTTCCGAGAGGGCCGAGCCGTCGAGGGTGAGGGCTTCGCCGGAGGTCGCCGTGGCGGCCACCTTGGCACCGCTGAGGTTGTAGAGGGCGGCTTCGAAGCCGTTGACGCCGGGGATGGTAACCTCGATCATCTTGCCGGGGAGAATCTCGTAGATGAGGTTCTTGTCGGCCTTTTCGGCGAGCACGGTGTTGATTGAGGCCGAGTGGGCTATAGCCTTCTTCATGCCTTCGAGGGCGTTGAGCTTGCCAGCGCCGTAGCGCACTTTGAGGGCGCTGCTGAGGGCGTTGTCGACGGTCGAAGTCATTTCGATGATCGACTGCACCTCCTTGATGGTCATTTCGGGCCATGCCTCGAGCCAGAGGGCGATTACGCCGGCGGCGAAGGGGGTGGCCATCGAGGTGCCTTCGAAGTTGTAGTAGGGATAGACGGTGTTGCCCTGCTCGCGGTAGGCTGCCAGCTGGGCGGTGCTCATGTTGGTCTTCTTATAATAATAAGAGCTGATGGGCGCGATGATCTGCGAGCCGGGGGCCACGCAGTGGGGGAGCGAGCGGCTGTCGTTGGTTGTGCCGTAGGACGAGAAGTTGGCAACCTCGCCGACCGAACCCGAGCTGGTCCAGGAGCCCATGGTGCCGTTGGCCAGGGGCCACGAGGTGCGCGAAACGTAGGCGCCCACCGAGAGGATGTTCTTGCCGCAACCGAGGCCGTTGATCGAGCCGTTGGGCGAGCCGTTGAGGTAGCCCGAAACGTTCTGCGCGCTGAAGGTCATGGTGGGGTAGTTGCGGGTTGTGTTGATGTAGGCGTCGATTTTGCCTTTCTGGGCAAACATTTCGTCGCCGGCGGTGATGTTCACGCCCAGGAGGTAGCCCTTGCCGCCCTGGCCGAGCGACACATTCTGGTAGCTGCCGCTGATGGTGACGCAGTAGCGGTTGGCGTCGCGGTCGATGCCGCCGGTGGCGCGCACTGTGCCGTTGAACGAGGAGGCGAACGCCTCGTTGTTGGCGTCGAGAGTGACGCTGCCGCCGGTGACGGGGATGGTCACCTCGCCCATCACCTTCTGCTCGAGGGTGCTGTAGAGCACCAGCTTGCATTCAAAGGGGGCGGTGTTGTTGCTCCAGAACTGGGCTGTGTAGCTCAGCTGGTTGTTGGGGTTGGAGATGGGCACGAAGAAGGTGTTGAGGTCGCGGCGGTTGAAGGTGCCCATCTGGCGGGTGATGGCCATGTCGTTGAGGCCCTCGTTGCCGGCGGCGATGCAGATGATGGCCTTTTCGCCGAGGCGGTCGAGCACCTTCGACGAGGGGTCCATGTCGTCGTGCGAGCCCGAGTTGTTGCCGAGCGAGAGGTTCACGACGGCGGGCTTGCCGAGCGCGTTGGCGGCGTTGACGATTTTCTCGACGCCGGCGAGAATCGAGGCGTCATAGAAGTCGCCGCAGCCCACGAGGAGCTCCGAGTCGATCGCCGAGCCGTAGTAGGGAATCGATTGGTTGGTCACCGGGGTGACGCGGCCGTTGTCGACCACGCCGAAGTTGCCCATCACGCCCTGGGTGCCGCCCATGATGCCGAGAACGTGGGTGCCGTGGGTTTCATATTCGTCCTCGGTGGTGAAGGTGGCGATTTGCTGGGGGGTGGTGTAGGAGGTCGTCTGCACGTTCTGCGACGAGTAGCCGCGGACCACATAAACACCCTTCACGCGCGAGGTGCCGTCGGGGGTCTTGAAAGCGACGTGGTTGGGGTCGAGGCCGGTGTCGTAGAGGCCGCAGACCACGCCCTTGCCGGTGTAGGCCACGCCGTTGAGCCCCTCGCCGGTGCCGGTCTGCACGGCGTCGACGCCTGTCTGGGCGCGGGCCACGTTGAGCATGGGGAACGACTGTGTGCCGAAGCTCACGGAGTAAACCTCGTCGAGCGCGGCAAACTCCTCGACGCGGTCGAGGGGGAGCGACACGATGAGCATGTCGCCGAAGTCAGAGACAACCTCGTAGCCGCGGGCCGCGATGTCGGCGGCGCCGACCCCCTGCTCGAGGGTGACGATCACCATGGTGTTGGGCGCTTCGAGGCCGCGGGAAACGGCGGCGCGCGCCTTGAAGTCTTCAATCATGTTGCGCCCGGGGCCGTTGATTTTGCTCTGGGCCGAGGCTGAGAAAGCGCAGCCTGCCGCTAAAATTCCGCAGATAAAGAGATTCTTCATTTCTGATTAATATAGCGAATGGTTTTGTAGAATGCGGTTTAGGATTATCGCCCTGGGGCCGGGAGGGGTTCTTTTGGCCTTAAAACGCCGTTTGGCGATGACAAACGGCGCGGTTTTCGGGCATAATGGTTGCAAAGGTAATAAAATAATCGCAGAATGCGCGCTTTCTGCGCGGGATATGGTGGTTTTTCACTTTATTTAATATAGTGGCGCCGAGGGGAGGGGCGTTGCGTCTCCTGGCGCGCCGAGAACGGCCCGTGGATGGCGATAGAAAAAGGGACCCGAAGAGCGAGTTTTAACCCTTGTTAACACCGCGTTGGCGCCCAAAATATGCGAAATGAATAATTATTCACGAAAAAGTCGTTGTAACGCGCTGGTTTACAGCGGGGCTGGGACGTATGCTTTTTAAATATGTTTTGCAACATGAAGATTAATTTGCTTAAAGTCGAGCAAAAAATCTTTTGAAATGTTTAATTTTCTGACATTTTGTGTTAACTTTGCAAAATATGGCGGCTAATCGTTGTGTCAATCTTGCTGAAACGCGTCGGCGAATCGAGGGTTGTGTAAGCGGTTGCCGCGCCAAGAGGTGAAGAGATGCTTGTTTCAGGCTGTGTAAAGTGAGATTTTTTAAGCATTCCCCCCTTGGGCCGCGAGGCATCGAAAAGCTTGCTCGAATCAATCCATGAAGCGCCGGAGGGCGCCGACCAATCGAAAAAATTAAGTTTAACAAATAAAATTGTATGAAAAAGCTGTTTCTATTACTGACGGCTGTGCTGCTGGCAGCGGTTTCGATGACCGCCCAGACACGCACCATCACCGGCACCGTTGTGTCTGCCGCTGATGACGAGCCTATCGTCGGAGCTACAGTTGTTCCCGTCGGCGGCGGTCAAGGTACTGCCACCGATATCGACGGGGAATTCTCGCTGGTAGTGCCCGCAAAGGTCACAAAGCTCCAGGTATCCTATGTAGGCATGGCGACTCAGACCGTCAACGCCGTTAACGGAATCAAGGTTGCCCTTACGGAAACCGCCACCGCCCTCGACGAGGTGATGGTAGTAGCCTACGGCACCGCCAAAAAGTCAGCATATACCGGTTCGGCTTCCGTGGTGAAGGCCGACCAGATTGAAGGCCGCCTCGTGACCGACGCAGTTTCCGCGCTCGCCGGCACGGTTTCCGGCGTGCAGGTGCTCACAACCAACGGCCAGCCGGGCACCTCTCCGACAGTGCGCATCCGCGGTGTCGGTTCAATCAACGGTTCGTCCAATCCTCTTTACGTTGTCGACGGCATGCCTTTCGACGGCGACATCGCCACCCTCAACACCATGGATATCGAGTCGATGACCGTGCTTAAGGACGCCGCCGCGGCTGCCCTTTACGGTGCTCGCGGTGCCAACGGTGTGATCCTGGTGACCACCAAGAAGGGCCGCGAAGGCGACGCCGTGATTACCTTTGACGCCCGCTGGGGTTCCAACTCCCGCCAGGTTAAGGGCTACGACGTGATTACCTCGCCGGCGCTCTACACCGAAATGGCCTACGCCGCCCTTCGCAACGGCTACATGTGGAGCCAGGGCAAGGACGCCGCCGCCGCCCACATCGCCGCCAACAAAGACCTCTACACCGCTTTCGGCGCCGGCTACCAGATTTGGAATGTGCCCGCCGGCCAGCAGATTGTCGGCACCAACGGCAAGCTCAACCCCAACGCCAAGGTTGGCAACGTGATCACCACCCGCAGCTCGGAGACCGGTGAAATCATCTCGCAGAACCTCGTGCGCCCCGACAGCTGGTATGACAACACGTTCGTTCACGGCCTCCGCCAGGAGTACAACCTCTCGGTTCGCGGCGGTTCGGAGCGCTTCACCTTCTACGCCTCTGTCGGCTATCTCGGCGACGAGGGTATCATCAAGAACTCGAACTACAAGCGCCTCTCCTCGCGCGTCAGCGCCGAGTACAAGGCCAAGAAGTGGCTCTCGCTCACCGCTTCGCTCGCGTTCAACCACGTTGACATGAACGCTCCCGAGAGCCAGAGCTCCGACAACCACAACGTTGCCAACGCCTTCTTCATCGTCGACAACATGGCCCCCATCTACCCCATGTTCATCCGCGACGGCAAGGGCAACATCCTCCAGGACAAGTCGACCGGCCACCCCATCTACGACTACGGTGACAACAACACCTTCTTCCCCAGCGCTAACCGTAACTTCATGTCAGGCTCGAACCCCGCTTCGGGCTTCATCTACGACACCAACCAGAGCATCATGGACGTGCTCGACGCCAAGTGGGGCGCCACGATCACTCCCATCGAGAACCTGAACATCACCGGCAACGTGGGCTACTTCCTCGACAACACCCGCGACCATCAGATCATGTCGGCCCTCTACGGCTCGGTTAAGTCGCTCGGCGGTCTCGCCCAGATGACCAACCGCCGTCTCAGCGGCCTCAACCTCCAGTTCCTCGGCACCTACCGCCACACCTTCAACGATGTTCACCACGGCGACATCATGGTTGGTTACGAAACCTACGAGCAGAACAGCGAGTCGGTTGCCGCCTACGGTTACAACCTCTACGACCCCAACAGCTGGGCTGTGAACAACACCCTCAACGACGAACGTCGCAAGGGCACGGGCGGCGCTTCGGGCTACTCGACCCGCGGCTTCTTCGGCCGTATCAACTACGACTACGACTCGCGCTACTTCGCAAGCGTTTCCTACCGTCGCGACGCGTCCTCGCACTTCCATCCCGACCACCGCTGGGGTAACTTCTTCTCGGTGTCGGCCGCTTGGGACGCCGCCAAGGAGGCGTTCATGCAGCCCGCCGCCACATGGCTCGACCTCTTGAAGGTGAAAGTTTCGTTTGGTCAGCAGGGTAACGACAACCTCTACCCCGGTATGGCCTACGGCTACTATTACACCGACATCTACGGCATCTCTGGCTCGCAGACATGGTCGGACGGTAACCTTGTTCAGAAAGGTAACAAGGACCTGACCTGGGAAACCTCCAACGCCTGGAACGCCGGTATCGACTTCAGCTTCTGGCAGGGCAAACTCTCGGGTACGGTCGAATACTTCCTCCGCCAAACCGAGGACATGCTCTACATGAAGCCCGTGGCTCCCTCGAACGGCTACACGTCAGTGCCTATGAACGTTGGTTCGATGCGCAACTCGGGTCTTGAGTTCGAGCTCAACTACCGCCCCATCAACACCAAGAACATCACCTGGGAAATCAACGCCAACGGCACCTTCCTGAAGAACAAAATCATTAAGCTGCACCCCGACTTGGGCGGCCAGATGATTTCGGGTATCACAATACTTAAAGAGGGTGAATCACGTTACAACTATTATATGGTTGACTATGCCGGCGTTAACCCCGACAACGGCGCGGCTCTCTTCTGGGCCCGCGAAACAGTCGGCATGGACGACAACGGCGACCCCATCTACGGCAAGGAGTACAAGACCGAGAACTATGACCTCGCAGCCGACACCAACCTGAAGGAGACCGGCAACTTGCTCCCCACCTTCTACGGCGGCTTCGGCACATCGATCCAGGCCTACGGCGTTGACTTCTCGATCAGCTTCAGCTACCAGCTCGGCGGCCGCACCTACGACGAAGGCTACGGCAGCTACATCTACGGCGGTGAGTCGGACAAGCTGGGTCAGAACTGGCACAAGGATATGCTCAACGCATGGACTCCCACCAACCGCGACACCAACATCCCGGCCCTCAACTCGGGTGAAAAGTATGACCTCGGCAGCCAGAGCACAACCTTCCTGCTCGTTTCGTCGAACTACCTGTCGCTCAACAACATCACCCTCGGTTACACCTTCCCCTCGAAGTGGACCAAGAAGATCGGCATCGAGTCGCTCCGCGTCTACGGCGCTGCCGACAACGTGGCTCTCTGGAGCGCGCGCAAGGGCCTCGACCCCCGCATGGGCTTCACCTCGGCCAACACGGGCGACTACTCGATTATCCGCAACATCTCGGGCGGCCTCAAAGTTGTGTTCTAATAAGGTTTGAATAATTAGAATCCCACACAAAGCAATGAAAAAGACAAATATATATCTGTCCTGCGCGCTGGCGCTCTCAGGGATTGCCTTCACCGGGTGTCTTGACCTGGACCAGGAGCCGATGAGCAACATCGTGACCGAGGATCAGAAATCAGAGGTTATCAAAAACGACCCCTCTATGGCTTCGGCCAGCGTTGCCACCATCCCCAGCATGGTCACCGCTTATATGAATAACTGGAGCGTGCACGTTGACTTCGGTTACCCCTCCATCATGATCGCTACCGACACCCGCGGCATGGATATGCCCTCGAACCTCGGTAACTATCAGCAGTACCAGCCCGCCCTTGAGCTTGCCGACTTCAATGGCCGCTACTACCTCAACCTCGAGTTCTGGTACACATTCTACAACCTGATTTACTCGACCAACTCGGTGCTCAACACCGTTGAGCCCACCGAGCCGATCACCCAGTACTTCTGCGGCCAGGCAAAGGCATTCCGCGCATGGGCCTACCTGAACCTCGCGCAGATGTACCAGTTCAACTACCAGGTGAACCCCTCGGCACCCACTGTTCCCATCATCACTGAGAAGAACATGGCCACCGCTCCCTCTGAAGGCTGCCCCCGCGCTACCGCCGAGGAGCTCTACGCCCAGATTATCTCCGACCTCACCGACGCTATCGACAACCTGACTAAGGCTGATGCCGAGGGTTATAATCGCAAATCGCAGTCGGAAACCGCCATCGCCAAGACCTTCATGAACGAGGCTATCTGCTACGGCCTGATGGCCCGCGCCTACCTCTTCATGGGTAAATACAACGAGGCTGCCACCGCCGTCGAAGAGGCTATCCGCCTTGCCGAGCTCGAAGATTGCGCCCCTTACTCGCGCGAGGCACTCGCCCAGCCCCAGTTCTACAACCTGGCCGACCAATCGTGGCTGTGGGGCACATACTCCGACATAAGCTCGAGCCAGTACCGCGGCGTTGTTAACTTCGCTTCGTTCGTCACCGGCTGGACCCTCAACGGCTACGCTGCCGCCGGCTTCTACCGCTGCGTCAACAAGGCTCTCTACGACCGCATCCCCGCTTCTGACATCCGCAAGAACTGGTGGATGAGCTCGAGCGGCACCGCTCCCGCCACCCTCCCCGCAGCCTACAGCGGCTACATCAGCAGCGCCGAGGCTAACGGTATCGCCCCGTTCCCCCCTTATGCCCAGCTGAAGTATGGCGCAGTCGACGGCGACCCCTCGACTAACTCGGGCGCTATCGACCTCCCCCTGATGCGTATCGAAGAGCTTAAGCTCATCGAGGCCGAGGCCAAGGGCTATGCGAGCCCCGCCACCGGCGCGAGCCTGCTCACCGCTTTCGTAAGCACCTACCGCGACCCCTCCTACTCGTTCAACGCGACTTCGTTCGAGGCTCTGCAAAACGAGGTTTGGTTCCAGCGCCGCGTGGAGCTCTGGGGCGAAGGCTTCTCCTACTACGACATGATGCGTCTCCGCAAGCCCCTCAACCGCGTAGGTGGCGGCTTCAACTCGTCGGTAGTGTTCAACATCGAGCCCACCAACACCGTGCTTCTCTACGACATTCCCCAGTCGGAAGTGCAGCGCAACCCCAAAATCGGCACCAACACCAACGGTTCGTCAATCCCCTCGCCGGTTGCCGACGACCCTAACGCCTCACTCGTTCTTTAACCTTACATAGCAGAATAAAGAATATGAAATTCAATAAATTATATATGGCACTCGGCGTTGCGGCCCTCGCACTGACGGCTTGTAGCGACGACGAGGAGTACACCCCCGCAGAAGCGGTGGTGACCCCGGCAGCCTACTTCAACATCTCCGACTCGAAGACAGTCGACCTGGAGAAGAGCTCAACCGAGTTCAGTTTCCCCATCTACCGTGCCGAGGCCGGCCCGGCTGAAAATCCCCAAGTTTCGGTTGAAATCGTGAGCGGCGACGGCGTTTCGCCCGCATACGCGCCCTTCACTTTCCTCAATAGCGACACCGACCCCATCTTCGCCGAGGGCGCCACGACCGGTGCCATCAAGTATGCCGTTGATATGTCGCAGATTGTCGAACTCAACGAGTACTCGTTCCTCCTTAAGGTGGATGGCGAAAGCACTCCCTACTTCATCACCTCGGCAGACTTCGTTGTGTGCTACGTTCCCTGGATTTCGATGGAAGATCCCTCCACAGGCACTCTGTCGACTCTTACCGACGACGTGCTCTTCCGCTGCATCTCGTGGACCAGCGGCGCCCGCGGTCTGAAGGTGACCCTCGACGTTGTTGTTGAGAAGCACCCCAACAAGAACCTCTTCCGTATCACCAACCCGTATCTTAACGCTGTTGGCGCGTTCAACACCACCACCGGCGAAGAGAATGCCAAGTTCACTCTCGACCCCAACGAGCCCAACTACATGTACATCAACGCTGAAAACGCCAACTATGTCTACATGTGTGAGAAGAATGGCGAAATCGGCAACCTCAAGTATTACGACTCCGGTGTTTGCCTCATTATGAGCGAGACTTGGGAGGGATACGGCGACCTCGTGATCATGAACGGTATGTACTACTTCCTGAATCAGGAAAACATCGTGCTTTCGGATGGCTATTATCCCTACTCTGTGTTCGAGAACGCCTTCGGTAAGTTCACCGGCGAAACCATCGAGTTCAACAACAAGGATGGTATCTTTGGCGGTATGACCAACGACAAGGAAGCTCTCTGGGACGGTAATGAATGGACCCTCCGTCTGGCCGGCGGCATCTCGCTCGGCTGGGCATCGCTCGGCGAGGTTGACTTCACCGACGGCTTTGTGGCACAGTACTGGGGCGAGTCGAACCCCTCTTACAAGGTTGCCGCTATGGCTAACGAAACCCAGCCCGGCATCTTCCGCCTTGAGAACCCCTACCGCAATGGTAACTATCCTCTGGCCGACTCGTCGACCGACGCTACCGGCACAGGCCCCTGGAACATTGTGTTTGACTGCACCGATCCTAACTTCGTGATCGTTGAGCCCCAGGCTACCGGCTTCATGGTAGGCACCGAGCAGTTCATCGCCAACGCTGCCGGCTACTACACCAACCACGCGGCCCAGAAGCTCACCAAGGAGCAGATTATCGCCAACGGCTGGAACGACACCTACGACGCCGCCACCGGCACCATCACCATCAACCACCCGATGCTCTCGGGCGACAACATGGCAACATGGTCAAAGGTTTGGGAGGACGTTCCCGGCTTCCAGCCCGCAGTAGTAGTGATTCCCGTTGGTGGTGCACACTCTGAGGAAGCCACCGCGAAGACAGCCGCACCCCGCGGCAAAATCTCGCTTGCAAAGGCCTGCATCGCCAACAGCAAGTACGTCCGTCGCTAATCTGAGAGCGCTGCCCGGCGCGTCCGGGCGCTCTTGGCGCTGATATTCCAGGCGCTGTGTCGAAATGACAAAGTTCGACACAGCGCCTGCTGTTTTTGCCCTTTTTTGGCTATGCGATGATTGCAGATTGCCAAACTTTGAGTAACTTTGCCTCACATACGTCAGAAAACCAATAAAATTATCATAGGATGAAGAAGCACAATTTCTATGCCGGCCCTTCGATTCTGAGCCAGTACACAATCAAGAACACTGCCGACGCGGTGATGAATTTCGCCGACACCGGCCTGTCGATTCTCGAAGTATCGCACCGCTCAAAGGAGTTCCAGGCTGTTATGGACGAGGCCCAGGCGCTCGTCAAGGAGCTGCTCGACGTGCCCGAAGGCTACAGCGTGTTGTTCCTCGGTGGCGGCGCCTCGCTTCAGTTCGCGATGGCACCCTACAACCTGCTGCGCTCCAAAGCCGCCTACCTCGACACCGGCGTGTGGGCCCACAAGGCCATCAAGGAGGCGAAGCTCTTCGGCGACGTCGATGTCGTGGCTTCTTCGGAGGACCGAAACTATAACTATATCCCCAAGGGCTACGCCGTGCCCGAGGATGCCGACTATTTCCACTACACAACCAACAACACCATCTACGGCACCGAAATCCGCAAGGACCCCGACACAAAGGTGCGCCTGGTGGCCGACATGTCGTCGGACATCTTCTCGCGCCCTGTCGATGTGGCCAAATACGACCTCATATATGCCGGCGCACAGAAGAACCTTGCACCAGCTGGCGCGACAATCGTGATTGTGCGCGACGAGGCTCTCAACAATCCTCCCCGCCCCATCCCGACGATGCTCAACTACAAGACCCACGTCGACAAGGGCTCGATGTTCAACACCCCGCCGGTGCTCCCCATCTACGCCGCGCTGCAGACCCTGCGCTACTACAAGCAGATGGGCGGCGTGGCCGAGCTTGAAAAGCGCGACCTGGCCAAGGCCGCTAAGCTCTACGAGGCTATCGACGGCAGCAAGGTGTTCCAGGCAACGGTGCCCGACCACGCCGACCGCTCGATTATGAACGTTTGCTTCGTGATGAAACCCGAATATGCCGAGGCTGAAAAGCAGTTCCTCGAACTGGCTACGTCGAAGGGCATCGTGGGCATCAAGGGTCACCGCTCGGTTGGCGGCTTCCGCGCCTCGCTCTACAACGCGCTCCCCATGGAGTCGGTCGATGTGCTCGTGGCAGCGATGAAGGAATTTGAAAACAAACTCTAAGGCCCGGATGAAGTTATGAAAGTGCTTGTCGCAACAGAAAAACCTTTCGCGGCGGTTGCCGTGAAGGGTATCCGCGAGGTGATCGAGGGGGCCGGCTATGAGCTTGCGCTTCTCGAAAAATATGCTTCCAAGGCTGATTTGCTGGCAGCCGTGGCCGATGCCGACGCACTGATTATCCGCTCGGACAAGGTCGACGCCGAGGTGCTCGACGCCGCCCGCGACCTGAAAATCGTGGTGCGCGCCGGCGCGGGGTACGACAATGTTGACCTCGCTGCCGCCACTGCCCATGGCGTGGTGGTCGAGAACACCCCCGGGCAGAACTCCAACGCCGTGGCCGAGCTGGTGTTCGGCATGACGGTGATGGCTGCGCGCAATATGTACAACGGCACTTCGGGCTCCGAGTTGAAAGGGAAGACCCTCGGCATCCACGCCTTCGGCCAGGTTGGGCGCAATGTGGCCCGCATCGCCAAAGGCTTCGGCATGGAGGTGAGCGCCCTCGACCCCTATTGCCCCGACGCGGTGATGGAGGAGGCCGGCGTGAAGCCCGTGCACACCGTCGAGGAGCTTTACAAGAATAACAAGTTTGTTTCGCTCCACATCCCCGCCACGGCTGAGACCCGCGGCTCGGTGGGCTACGACCTCATAACACTCATGCCCTCCAACGGCGTGCTGATTAACACCGCCCGCAAGGAGGTGATCGACGAGGAGGGGCTGCGCCGCGCCCTGGCCGACCGCACCGACCTGAAGTATGTGGCCGATGTGAAGCCCGACAATGCCGAGACGCTTGTCGAGGAGTTTGGCGACCGCGTGTTCTTCACACCCAAAAAGATGGGCGCGCAGACAGCTGAGGCGAACATCAACGCCGGCATCGCAGCCGCGCGCCAGGTGGTCGCCTTCCTGAAGGACGGTGTTGACAAATTCCGTGTGAATTGAACCCTGCCGGCGCGGACGCGTCGCGGGAGGCCCCGGCTCAGGTGAACTGCTCGAGTTCCTGGCCGGCGAGCTCCCAGATGCTCATGGCGTTTTCGAGGTCGCGGTTGCGCTTCTGGTGAAGCGTGAAGATGTCAGGGTCAGAGGTGTCGCCCGAAGCGATTTTGGCTTCGATTTCGGCGATTTCGGCCTCGATGCGGGCAATTTCGGCCTCGGCCTCCTCGACTTTCTTACGGGCCCTGCGGGCCATTTTGTCGCGTTCGCGCTGCTCGGCATAGCTTAGCCGCGGTTTCTGCTCTTGGGCAGGGGCCGCGGTTTCCTGTTTAGCGGCCTGCGGCGCGGCGGCCTTGGGCTGCCTGGGAGCCTCGGCGGGCGCCTGGCGCAGGGAGGGCTGCTTGCGCTCGAGCTCGTTGAGCGACGCGAGTTTCTTCTTCTCAAGGAACTCGTAGATGCCCCCGAGGCACTCGCGCACTTTGCCGCCGCCGAACTCGTAGACCTTCTCGACCAGGCCGTCGAGAAACTCGCGGTCGTGGCTGACGACAATCACCGTGCCGTTGAAATCCTTGATGGCCTGCTTGAGGATATCCTTGGTTTTCATGTCGAGGTGGTTGGTGGGCTCGTCGAGAATGAGCAGGTTCACCGGCTCCAGGAGGAGGCGGATCATGGCCAGGCGCGTTTTCTCGCCGCCGGAGAGCACTTTCACCTTCTTGTCGGAGGCCTCGCCGCCAAACATGAAGGCGCCCAGGATGTCGCGGATTTTGGTGCGGATGTCGCCCACGGCAACGCGGTCGATGGTGTCGAACACGGTGAGCGACTCGTCCATCAGCTGGGCCTGGTTCTGGGCGAAATAGCCGATTTTCACGTTGTGGCCGATTTTCAGCGTGCCGGTGAAGGGGATTTCGCCCATGATGCACTTCACGAGGGTCGACTTGCCCTCGCCGTTCTTGCCGACGAAGGCCACTTTCTCGCCGCGCTTTATGGTGAAGGTGGCGTGGTCAAACACCTGGTGGTCGCCGTAGGCCTTGCCGAGGTCGTCGGCAATCACGGGGTAGTCGCCAGAGCGGGGTGCCGGCGGGAATTTGAGGTTGAGGCGCGAGGTGTCGACCTCGTCGACCTCGATGCGCTCGATTTTCGCGAGCTGCTTCATGCGGCTCTGCACCTGCACGGCCTTGGTGGCTTTGTAGCGGAAGCGCTCGATGAAGGCCTCGGTGTCGGCAATCTCCTTCTGCTGGTTCTGATAGGCGCGCATCTGCTGCTCGACGCGCTCGCGGCGCAGCTCGACGAATTTCGAGTAGTTGACGGAGTAGTCGTAGATTTTGCCGCACGAGATTTCGATGGTGCGGTTGGTGACGTTGTCGATGAACGCGCGGTCGTGGCTCACGAGCACCACGGCGTTGGCCTTGGTGGCCAGAAACTGCTCCAGCCACTGGATCGACTCGATGTCGAGGTGGTTGGTGGGCTCGTCGAGCAGCAACACGTCGGGCTTGCGCAGCAGGAGCTTGGCCAGCTCCAGGCGCATGCGCCAGCCGCCCGAGAACTCGGCGGTGAGGCGGTTGAAGTCGTCGCGCGCGAAGCCCAGGCCGAGGAGGGTCTTCTCCATCTCGGCCTCGCAGTTCTCGCTCTGCTCCATGGCCAGGCGCTCGCTCAGCTGGGTCATCTCCTCGATGAGGCGGTTGTATTCCGGGGAGTCGTAGTCGGTGCGCTCGGCCAGGCGGGTGTTGAGGTCGGCCAGCTGCTTCCGCATCTCGTCGATGTGGGAGAAGGCTTTGCGCACCTCCTCGGCCACGGTCACGGTGTCCTCGAGCTTCATCTGCTGCGGCAGGTAGCCGATGGTGGTGTCGGCGGGCACCGCCACGGTGCCGGAGGTAGGATGCTGCAAGCCCGCGATGATTTTGAGCATCGTGGACTTGCCGGCGCCGTTTTTGCCCACCAGGGCGATGCGGTCGCGTTTGTTTATGACGTAGTTAATATTGTCGAACAGCGATTTGGCGCTGAACTCGACCGACAGGTTCTGGATTGAAATCATGTGTGGTGATTGGCATGGTGGCGCGCTCCCCGCGGAGGGCGGGTCAGCGGCGGTAGTGGTGGATGACCAGGCGGCGCGACTCGGTGATCACGATGTCGACCGCCACGTCGTGGGGCTCGGCGTCGATGCCGTCGCCCTCGATGAGCTGGAAGTCGTAGCCCACTCCGACCTTCGTGGCCGCGGTCTGGGCCAGGAGGCGGTCGTAGTAGCCCTTGCCGCGCCCCACCCGGTTGCCACGGCGGTCGTAGGCCACTGCGGGAACCACCATCAGCTCTATTTCGTTGATGTCGGCAAGGTCGTCGCCCTGCGGCTCCTCGATGTGGAAGGCTCCCATAGCGAGCCGCGAGCGGTCGTAGGGGAGGATTTCGAGGTTCACGCCGTTGACGCGCGGCAGGAAGAAGCGCTTGCGCGAGCTCCATTTGTCGATGAACTCGCGGGTCGAAAGCTCGTCGGGCAGCGAGTGGTAGAGGAGCACCTTGTCGGCCAGCATGAAGGCTGCCGACTGCTCCAGGCGCTCGAACACACGGCGTGCCGCCTCGATTTTCTCAGCCGCCGAAAGGAGGCTTTTGTGCGCCTTGACGCGGTTGCGTATCTCTTCCTTGTTCATTTTCATTCTTGGTTGTCGGGTGTAACATTGGCGCTGTCGGCCGGGGCTGTCAGCTGGATGGTCACCGGGAAGGCGGCCGAACCCTTCGACAGCTCGTCGACGGCCCTGAGCACGCTGTTGTCGGCCTGGTTGGCGATTTCGAAGTAGGCACCGTAGCCGAGCGCGTCGCGGGCGATGAGCGCTTTCAGTTGATTAACAATCAAGTCGTGGGAAATGTTGATGTAGTACCAGCGGGCCGGGATGCCGTTGCGGGCGGCGAAGCCAACGAACTGGCGCAGCAGGGCGTCGTCCGACGGCAGCAGCTCCAGGAGCGAGGCGGCGTCGGTGGCCTCCTCGAGCTTCTCGCGGTTGGAGTCGACATAGTCGAAGGCAAACTTCTGGAAGAGGCCGGCGTTGGCCACGTTGATGTAGTAGGACGTGATGCCGGCGGTGTCGTTGGGCACGAAGATGTCGGGCATGATGCCTCCGCCGCCATAGACGGTTCGCCCGTGGAGGGTGGTGAACACCTGGTCGGTGTTCTGGCGGATGGAGTCTTGCGAGAACATTTCGCCGCGGTTGTAGCGGTCGATGAGGTCGTGCTCGTAGAGCGAGTGGTTGGAGTAGTCCTTCTGGATGGAGCGCCCCGAGGGGGTGTAGTAGCGGCCTATGGTGAGGCGGATGGCGCTGCTGTCGGGGAGCACGCTCTGGCGCTGGATGAGCCCTTTGCCGAAGGAGCGGCGGCCGATTACCAGGCCGCGGTCGTTGTCCTGGATGGCGCCGGCGAAGATTTCCGACGAAGAGGCAGAAAACTCGTCGAGAAGCACCACGAGCTGCGCGTCGGTGAAGGAGCCGTTGCCGTCGGAGGCAACCGAGGTGGTCGAATAGTATTCGCGGCCGCGGGTCGACACGATGGGTTGCCCCTTGCGCAGGAACTCGTTGGCCATGAGCACCGCCACCTCCATGAACCCGCCGGTGTTGCCGCGGAGGTCGATCACGAAGTTAGCCGCCCCCTGGCGGGCGAGGGTGTTGAGCCCCTGCCAGAACTCGTCGTAGGTGGTGCGGCCAAACTTGTTGACGCGGATGAAGCCCGTCGAGTCGTTGAGCATGTAGGTCGCGTCGACCGAGTTCACCGGGATGTCGCCGCGGGTTACCTCGAAGCTCAGCGGCTTTTTGGAGTTCAGGCGGCGTATGGTGAGCTTCACGCGGGTGTCCTTATCGCCGCGGAGCTTCTTGAGCACCTGCTCGTTGGTGATTCCGGTGCCGGCCACCTGCTCGCCGTCGACCTTGAGAATGCGGTCGCCGGGGAGGATGCCCACCTTCTCGGAGGGCCCTCCGGGGATTACCTCGAGCACCACGATGGTGTCGTTGTTGATCATGAACTGGATGCCCACGCCCGAGAACGAGCCGTCGAGGTCGTCGTTGACGGCCTGTAGGTCGGCAGCCGGGATGTAGGCCGAGTGGGGGTCGAGGGTCGAGAGCAGGCTCGGAAGGGTGTTTTCGAGCAGGCTGTCGAGGTCGACTTCGTCGACATAGTCGTTGCGTATAAGGTTGAGGACGGTCTGGAATTTCTTCTGAGCCGGTGTGGGACCGCTCCCCACTTTGAGCAGGTCAGATGTCAGAAGTCCCAGTACGAAGGCAATGGCCGCAATGAGCGGCACCCAGACCGATGTTTTCTTGATGTGGTTCAAAGCAATCTGATTTATGAAAACCTTGGAAACGTTGGTTGGAATAATTAAGGGGCCGCGTTCGAGCGGCTGTGCTTGAAAATGATGGTCGGTAGATAATCGTTAGCTTTCGGCGGTTTCCGAGAGGTCGGGAATGTGGACGCACTCCACTCCGGCGCGTTCGAGGAGCCCGATGCCGTCGGTGATGCGGTAGAGCTCGTTGAACACCACCCGGCGGATGCCCGCCTGGATAATCAGCTTCGAGCACTCCATGCAGGGCGAGGCCGTGATGTAGAGCGTCGCGCCGTCCGACGAATTGTTGCTGCGGGCCACCTTGGTGATGGCGTTGGCCTCGGCGTGGAGCACGTAGGGCTTCGTCGAGCCGCTCTCGTCTTCGCAGACATTCTCGAATCCCGAGGGGGTGCCGTTGAAGCCGTCGGAGATAATCATCGAGTTTTTCACGATGATCGCGCCCACCTTTCGGCGCTGGCAGTAGGAGTTCTCAGCCCAAATGCGGGCCATGCGGAGATAGCGGCGGTCGAGTATTTCCTGCTTTTCGTTCTGTTCCATTTTAGGGGTAGCCCGTTTCTTCCGCGAAGTTACGAAATTCCCTCCATTCCACTCCCACCTCCCCACCTCAAAATCTGCGAAAAAAGCTGTTGAGCCTTTAACAAATTATAATGAATCATGCTGGAGGAGGGAGAGGAGGGCGGCCACCAACAGGGACAGGAGGACCGTGCCCGGAAGGTTGGCATAGCGCCACACGGGAAAGGCGGCAAAAAAGCCAGCCGTCCAGAGAAGGCCGGCCGAGAGGCCCCAAAGCAGATTGGAAAGAGGAAGGCTGCGCTTTGACATAGGGACATCTCCTTTCTAATCCTCCCGGAACCAAAGCCCCAGAAGCCAGCCAAAGACAGCGCCCAGAAGGGCGGCGAGGAGGTAGGCCTGACAGAAATCAAAGTCAAAGTCAAGGTGCTCCAGCAGGAAGCCGTTTTTGCGGATAAAATGACAGAGAAGCCCGCCCAAAAGGGAAGGGAGGGGGAGCAGGGCCGGGACGCGGAGCCTCCAGCTCCTGACCCGGCGGGAGATGCGGTACTGGATGACGCCGCAGAGCAGGGCCAGGGCGATGGCGAAAAGGGGGAAAAGGAAAAAGCCCAGCCAAAGGTGAAGAAAGTCGCGGAGGATAGCCGTCATAAAAATGTTCCCTCCCTACTTTTTCTGCCCGTTCCGGGCCAGGAGCCGGCCAAGGCCCGCCCCGGCCAGGACGGAGCCCGCAATACAGTCTAAAACCGTCCAGCCCAGGAGCTCCCAGCCGGTAACGGCGGCGGTCTTATAGAGGGAGAAAAGAAGCGCTCCGCCAGACAGAAGGGGCAGAGGCAGGGACAGAGCCCGGCGGAGGGTGGGATGCTTTACCCGTTCCGCTCCGTACTGAAGAAGAAAGCAGAGCAAAAAGGGTCCTATCACAAGATAGAAAACGTATGCTGTAGACTCATCCATAGGTCTCCCCTCCGCTTTTCACTCCCGGTCCGCCCAGCCCAGGAGCCAGCCGAGGAAAGCTCCCACAAGGGCGGAGAACACATATATCATATCCAGGTTCCAGCCAAAAAGGGGCCAATCCAAAAGAGGCTTTTGGGACAAAAGCCACAGAAGCCAGGTTCCCAGGGCGGGGAGGGGGATCAGAAGGAGCTTCCGAACCACCCGGTCCTTTATCTTGGCGGAGATCAGATATTGGACAAGTCCGCAGAGGAGAGCCAAAACCAGGGGAATTACGGGGAACAGGAGCAAAATACCAAGCAAGGCCCCTATGCCGAGGTTGAGCTCGAAATCCAGCACGCTTGCGCCC
>CAYTBH010000015.1:13763-31991 GCA_964435935.1 uncultured Alistipes sp. | reverse complement strand
ACGGGATGCCGGCGCTTAGCGCCATTTCAATCCACTGGGTGAAGGGTTCTTTAAATCCCCCTTTGAATGCCAGGGTGGTTGCCTCGATTGCGGCTAATGCTTCATTCTCAATTGCCGCGGCGTCTTTTCGAGAGTCATTCAGGTCAAGCCAATCGATGATTGAAAGAATGTTGTCGGGCAGCGAGATGTCTACCTCCAAATGCGGCAGGTGAACAATATTGCCCGCTTCTCCAGCTCGGGTCACGCGGGCAAGCCCCGCATAACCAACCCCGCAGAGCAACACGCTGATTATGGCGTAGCCGAGCCCGCGAGTCTCAACCCTTAAGTTCGGAAGAGCGCTGTTGGAAACCTCGCCGGCCTTGCAGCGCTCCATCTTCAGAAAGAACGTGGAGAGTAGATGCTCAAGGTCCGTCTGCCTTGGTGGCGATTGCAACAGCTCGAGTTCCTTTCCGTAATCAGTCCCATCTTCAGGATGGATTTTGATGTTAGGGCAAAGGCTCTGCTTTATGGCTTCCCTGCAATAGGCAATCAGAGTCTTTTTTCTGAACGCGGCTGTTGCGGGCGACAGCGCTTTCGTCCCTTTTTTGCTTATCGGGGTTGAGAGCATGTAGGTTTCAAACCCATCAAGCCAACCTGTGGAGATGACACGAAGACAATCGAGCGGAGCGTCTGGGCCAATGTATGCGTCAATCGCATTGAGGCACTCCATTTTCTTCTGCCTGGAGGCCTCGCTGCCTTTCGAGGTGGCGATGTCTCTTTTGATGAACTGCCGCATATCCATTTTTCGTAATTTTTTTACTTATGGCTATGCAATTCCTAACCTCCCCTCGGATAGCCGTTACTTTCCGACGGTGCCAGTTAAGCGTGTGTGAGTGTCTGGCCAAAAGAGTGCCATTCTCATCATTTTAATGTCCCTAACGGGACCAAGGCCCATGCTTGTGCGCTTGTCCCCTAAAGGGGTGGCATTCAACCTTCTGGCTCGGTGTCGAAAATGCCGGGCGAGCAGCGCTATATTGCTATAAAGCAATACATTGACCGTTTAGGCTTTTGCCGCCGTCCGACTGCCAGAGGGTATGCCTCTTACATAGAGGTATTCTTTCCTACTCAATAGATTGATCCATTGTCTGTTCCTAATTAGTCATAACTATTATGGCCTAAAAGATGAGGTCAATGATCCTATATGCCGCAAACATGTATTGATATACGGAGTTTTAGACCATATATGTGCAAATAATTAAATACCAACAAAATACGACTACAGCTGCTAAATGGTGTCAAGTTATGATTTGGCGATTTGAAGAATAATGGCTAATTTTGCAAAGTGGAATACCTCTATGTAAGAAACATTCATCATTCTATTAGAAATAGTAACTTCGGGGGGAGTGCCGGCAATGTATTCAAAGATTTTTGATGATTATTTCGTTAGCCCTGTCGATGTGGCCATTGTCGAGCGTTGAGAGGTAGATTCGCGTGGTCGTTTCGTTTTGGTGCCCGAGTGCGTCGCTTATCGTGCTGATATTTATGTTTTTGGCCTTTGCTATTGAAGCCCAGGTGTGGCGGCTGGTGTAGGTCGAAAGGTTTGCCGACACCCCGGCCTCCCTTGCGATAATCTTGAGATACTTATTGGCCTGCTGCAGCTTGTTTTGGTATTGCCTTCTCGCGTCCTTTCCCGGGTCGGTTATTATTGGCAGCAGGAAGGGCGAATCGTCGTCGGTGCGATATTTTTCAAACAGTTCCCACATCTTATCTACAATTGCAACCCTTATTCGTTGGCCGGTTTTGCATCGGTTGTATTCTATATGCTTCCCCGCTACATCGGATTTTTTCAAGAAAGCGAGATCGACGAACGAGATGCCCATCATATAGAAACTCAGCAAAAACATATCCCTCACAAAACAAAGTGGTTCGCGCCCCTCGAGGTCCAGATTCTTTATGCGCACGAGGTCTGCCTCGCTGATGGCCCGTTTCCTGGTTTTATCCACCCCCGTATACACATTCGCGAAAGGGTGGCGGTCCATGGTCAGCCCCTCCTTGACAAGCCTCATATACGCAGCCCGGAGCGCCCTCATGTAAAACGATATGGAATTATTGCAAACCCCTTTCCCGGCGAGCCAAGAAGCATAGTCCTCGATAAGGTCGGGGGTCACATTCCGCACGGCTATTTCCTCCCCGTCGCAGAATGCGAGGAAGCTTTTCAGCGCTGTGGCGTAGTTGCGGGCGGTGCCCGGGTGGTCGCATAGTTGTTTATATCGGATTTCTTGCCGCATGAACGCCGCCAAAGTGAGCTCGCTCTTCGTCGCGAGGAACTCCTTTGCCACCCGTTCAAGGTCATATCGTTCGCCGCACGCATCGAGCCGTTCAACAATGGAATGCAGCGAAGTGATGTCGTCGTTAATCATACGGTTAATTGCTGTTATCCCGTCGCGACCGTCCCCGGCCCTGTCCGTCAGCCGCCCCGTGGCGTCGTCCCATTCCGTTTTTCTGACAGGAATGCCGGTCGAAATGCGATGCGACTCGCCACCCCGCGTCAAAACGTAGACAACCCTGCCAGAGGTCGCGATGCCCTGCGAAAACCTAAGTCTTGATTTGATGTTAACTTTCATTTTCTTGGAGAAATTGTGATTTAACAAAGACATGCAGGCCACATTTCAATGTTCAATTCGCCTGCCTTGCCCCGCGCAATATACTCTTTTACCCGTTTTTTTTGTGTAATTTTGCATCGTCAGTCGTTTCAGGCGGCTTACTGTTGAATAGAAATAATCACCTATTGATATGAGAATCGCAGAAATCACTCAGAAAGTGAAGTATATCGGGGTCAATGACCGCACTACGCATCTTTTCGAGAGCATGTGGCCCCTCCCTATGGGCGTCACATATAACTCCTATCTCGTCGAGGGGGAGGAGAAAGTGGCAATCGTCGAAGGCGTGGAGGCGGCCCACGCCATCAGGCAACTCGAGCATGTGAAAGCCCTGCTCGGCGATGGTCGCAATCCCGATTATCTGATTGTGAACCACATGGAGCCCGACCATTCGGGCGGAATCGCCCTGTTGCGCAATGCGTTCCCCGACATAACGATTGTGGGCAACGCGCAAACCATCAGCATGATCCAGGGCTTCTACGGGGTAGGGGGCAACACGCTCGTCATCAAGGATGGCGAGAAGCTGTCGCTCGGAGGCTCGACCACGCTCTCGTTCCATCTCACCCCCATGGTGCATTGGCCCGAAACGATGATGACCTACCTCGAGGAGGAGGGTGTGCTTTTCAGCGGCGATGCCTTCGGATGCTTTGGCGCGCTCAACGGCGCCGCTGTCGACACGGAGATGAACACCGACCGCTATTTCCCTGAAATGGTGCGCTACTACAGCAACATCGTCGGCAAGTATGGCCGCTTCGTGCAGCGTGCGCTTTCGAAACTTAAAGATGTGAAGGTCAACACCATCTGCCCGACTCACGGCCCTGTGTGGCGCGAGAGGGCTGCCGAGGTCATTTCGCTCTACGACCGCCTGAGCCGCTACGAGCCGCTCGACAACGGAGCCACGGTGCTCTACGGCTCCATGTATGGCAACACCGAGCGCATGGCCGAAACCGCGGCCGAGGCCCTGGCGCAAGCCGGCGTGAAAGAGATCGAGGTGATTAACTCTGCCGTGACAGACCTCAGCTATATTATTGCGGCGGTGTTCCGCCACAAGGGTCTGGTGATTGCCGCTCCAACCTATTCCGACGGACTCTTCCCGCCAATCGCGGCGGCTGGCGAGGCAATAGCCCGTCGCGAAGTCGCGGGCCGCGACGTGGCCCTGCTCGGCACCCACACCTGGGCCCACCGCGCTGTCAACGAGCTGCGCCGCATTCTGGAGAACTGCGACCTGAATTTCGTGGCCGACCCGGTCGTGGCCAAGCAGGCCCCGGGCGACGACGCTCTTGGGCTTTGCCGCGAGGCTGCCACCCGGCTCGCCAGCCAATTGCAGGGTTGACGCCCGCCAATCCCGTCAACACAAGTTGCCCCATCCCGGCCATAAAACTAAGGCGCTGTGTCGAATTGCTCGACACAGCGCCTGTTGGTTTATTCGTACCTCAGAGGAGGTTTAGCGGATCACTTTGTCAACCTTGTTGCCGCGAACGCGGATGTAGAGGCCGTTTGCGGGGTTCTCTACGCGCACGCCCTGGAGGTTGTAGTAAACTGCGGCAGCTTCGGCCTCGGCAGCTACTTCGGCAACGCCAACCTGGCCGCCGTTGTCAACCTTGGTGAGGAGCATGTCGTGGATGTTGAACTGGTTGCCGTTGTTGTAGAGGCGGAACTGCACGGGAGTTGCTGCTTCAACGGTGTGCTCGAACTTGTACATCTTCTTCTCGGCTTCGGTGCTGAAGGTGGCAACGGGAGTCTCGCTGTCAGAGATGTTGACGAGGGTGAAGCTGAATGCCTTCGCGGTTGAGTTGCCAATGACGATTTCGAGCTTGCAGGGACCAACGACTTCGGGGAACTGGATGTAGAGGTCGTTGCCGCCGCCGCTGATCTGGGCGCAACGCTGGGTGCCACCGACATTGTCGGGGTCGTCAACGAGGTTCGATTTGCCCATGGCAACCACGCGGCCAGCGGTTGAACCTACAGAGTAGGTGAGGCCGGCGATTTCAACGGTCTTGTTCTTGGAGTTCTTGGCAAGGATGTCGCCGTTGTCGGCGCCTTCAGCGGGATACATATTGAAGCGGTCCCAGTAAGCGAAGGGGAAGTAGTTGTAGTCGGTGTAGTAGAGCACGTCGGCAGCCTCGGTGTTGATGGTCATTTCAGAAGCTGCGAGCACGTTGCCGGCTTCGTCGGCAACAGCGGGGATGGTAACGGTGTAAGCGGTGCCGTTTTCGAGGCCCGAGTAAGCGATGGTGGCTTTAGCGCCGTTCACGACAACGTCGGTTTCAACGCCGTTGACAACAGCCTTGCCTTCGATCACGACGGGTTCGCTGTATTCGAGAACGATGGTGCCTTCAACGGGAGCGTAGGGGGCAGCCGAGGGCCACGACTTAACGAGCGAGGGAGCCTCTTCGTCGGTGATGACAGGCTTCTCGATGCCTTCGCCTTCGCCCTTAACGATGAGCACGTCGTTGATGTCTACTTTGTTCTTGTTGTTGTAGACGCGCAGTTTGACAGTGCCTTTGTAGGGGTAGTTGTAGGTGTATTTGATGATTTTCTTGGCAGCGGGGAGGTCGATTGAGGCGAGGTCGGTTCCAAGTTCGTCCTTGAGGGCGATGCTGTAGGCGGTGGTGCCGGGGTTGCCGAGGTAGAGAGTCACGTCGGCGGGGCCTTCGACTTCGGGGAATTCAACGTAAAGGCCGTTGCCGCCGTCCATGAGCTGAACGCAGCGGTTTGAAGCGCCTGCGTCGCCTTCGGTGTAGGGACCGTAGTCAGCTTCGGGGTCGGTGCTGTTCACGTTGCCTCTCATCGAAACGATGCGGCCGCTGGTACCGCTGAAGAATGTCATGCCGCCGGCTTCAACAGTCACATTGGTCGAGCCCTTGGCGATAATGTCGATGTTGTCGGTGATGAAGGGGAGGCCGTAGAGCTCGTAGTAGCCGTAGGGGAGCTCGCTGAAGTCGGAGTAGAAGAGGGTGTTGGCGGGCTCGGTGGTGAAGGTGTAGCTGAGCTCAGCGTTAGCGCCGGTTTCGTTGCCGATGATTCCTGCGGGAACGGTGAGGGTGTATTCGGTGGCGGCGGTCAGGGCGGTGTAAGGAATCTTAACGGCTGCGCCTTCCGAAACCATGTCGATGGCGGTGCCGTTGAGGGTAGCCTTGCCGGCAACCTGCACGGGTTCGGTGAATGTGAGCTGGAAGTAGCCGTTGACGGGAATCATGGCGGTGTTGTTTGCCGGCCATGCCAGGGGAGCGTCAAGGGTGCCTTCGCCGAAGCTGGGGGTGGGAGCGGTTGCCTCTGAGTAGTCAACCACGAGAACAACGAAGGGCTGCTCGCCGCTGTTCTTAAGGGTGAAAGTATTGCTATCTCCTTTTAGGCGGAAGTAGCTTACGTCGGGATGATCAAAATCCTTGAGGCTTGTCAAGCTGCTGGTTTCGGGAGCAGCAATGATTTCGCCATCAACTTCTGACCAATAGCAGATTCGGTCTGTTGCGTCTTTATTGAGGACGGAGTAAATTGTAACGGCGTTTGCCACATAACCCTCGGGAAGGGTGATGGTGTTCTGGGCACCATTGGAGAGCTTGATGGAAACGTAAGCTGTACCGTCGACTTTAATGCTGCTGCCGGATTCCAGGTTCTTGGCGGCGTTCATGCACTGCATGGACCAGCCATCGGGTGCGCCGAGTTGTGAGTCGGCAAGAACGTTTGCTTTTGTTTTACCCGGATTGGACAGAATTTGGGTCTGGCCGATCACGGGTTCGTTGCCTGTAGCAGCGTACGGGTTTTCAGCGAAAGCCGAAACCGTAGCGGATGCTGCGAGCAGAGCCAAAGAAAGCGTAAAGAAGCTTTTCATAAAAGATGGGTTAAGTGTTTATAGATTTAGGTTAGAGTGTTTTAGCATGTTAAGGAATCTTAGGTAGATGCCAAATTTTTGCAAAGTTACAAAAACATTGCTTTATCTGGCGCGCCGCGAAACATGTTGTTTAACATGTTTTTCCTGCCGTCTGGGGTGCTTACAGAGCGTCGCATTCGGCGAGCCAGAGGGCAGCCGACGCGTCGGAGGGCATGCGCCAGTCGCCGCGGGGCGAGAGGCACACGGAGCCTACTTTCGGCCCGTCAGGCAGACACGAGCGCTTGAACTGCTGGGTGAAGAAACGGCGGCAGAAGGTGCGCAGCCAGTGGGCAACCTCCTCGGCAGGGCGATGGGGGAAAGCGTTACGCGCCAGCAGGAAGATGCGGCTCGGCGAGAAGCCGTAGCGCAACATATAATATAGGAAGAAGTCGTGGAGCTCGTAGGGGCCCACGGTGTCCTCGGTTTTCTGCGCGATGTTGCCGTCAGCGTCGGCGGGGAGCAGTTCGGGCGAAATGGGTGTGTCGACGATGTCGAGCAGGGCGTCGCGCATCGGTTGGTTGTCGGTGTGCGAGGCAAACCATTTCACAAGGTAGCCCACGAGGGTTTTGGGGATGGAGGCGTTGATGCCGTACATCGACATATGGTCGCCGTTGTAGGTTGCCCATCCGAGGGCGAGCTCCGAGAGGTCGCCGGTGCCGAGCACCATGCCTCCGAGCTCGTTCGCCAGGTCCATGAGGATTTGGGTTCGTTCGCGGGCCTGCGAGTTTTCGTAGGTCACGTCGCGCTTGGCCGGGTCGTGGCCAATGTCGGCGAAGTGCTGTTCGACGGCGGGACCGATCGGGATTTCGCGCGAGTCAACGCCCATCGCGTCCATGAGCACCAACGCGTTCGAGTGGGTGCGCCCGGTGGTGCCGAATCCCGGCATAGTGACCCCCACAATCCCTTTGCGGTCGAGCCCCAGGCGGTCGAAGGTGCGGGCGGCCACAAGGAGTGCCAGCGTGGAGTCCAGACCGCCGGAAATACCTATGACGAGTGTCTTGCATCGGGTGGCTTTCAATCGTTGCGCAAGACCTGCTGCCTGGATGTCGACGATTTCGGCCGCGCGCATGTCGATTTCGCTATCCGAGTCAGGCACGAAGGGGCGGGGCTTGACGCTGCGGCGGAGTTCGCGGGTGTCGGTGGCGTTGTCAGAGCGGCTGACGGCGACTGTTGCCGGGTTGGTTGCCACTTCGCGGCGAGCGCAGTCGCCGAAGGTGCCCAGGTGGAGCCGGTCGCGGCGCAGCGCTTCTATGTCGATGTCCTGGATGATCAAGTGCGGGTCGTTGCTCCAGCGCTCCGTCTGGTCGAGGATGGCGCCGTTTTCGGCGATGAATGCTTTGCCGTCGTAGGCAAGGTCGGTTGTCGACTCGCCGAACCCCGCCGAGGCATAGACGTAGCCGCTGATGGTGCGGGCGCTCTGCTGGGAGATGAGGCGCCGCAGGTATTCGCGCTTGCCAATGAGGTCGTTCGAGGCCGAAAGGTTGGCGATCACTTCGGCTCCGGCGAGCGCCTGGTGGCACGATGGTGGCACCGGGGCCCAGAGGTCCTCGCAAATCTCAACGCCCACTGTCACCCCGTTGACTTCGGCGAGCGCCGAGGTGCTGACGAGTGTAGGCCCTGGCAGGCCGGGCAACTCGACTGTGGTGTCAGGGAGCCCGTGGCCGGTGCTCCAAAGCCGTTTTTCGTAGAATTCGTTGTAGTTGGGGATGTACTGCTTGGGCCTCATGAGGCGGCACTCGCCTCCGGCGACAAAAGCTGCGCAGTTGAGCAGCGACGGCCCTATTCGCAGGGGCACGCCGACGATGGCAGTCATGGCCAGCTCTCTTGTCGCGCCGGCTATTTCTGCGAGTCCGCGCATGGCGGCATCGTAGAGCGCCGAGTTGTGGAACAGGTCGCCGCAGGTGTAGGCCGTCAGGCATAGCTCGGGGAACACGGCGAGCTCGGCCCCCGCGCGGTCGGCCTCGCGGAGCATATATATAATATTGTGGGTGTTGGCCTTCACGTCGGCCACCGTGACGGCGGGCACGCACGCCGCCACGCGGAAGAATCCGTTGTTCATGATGTTGGTTTGTGATGCGCGAATGTAGCAAAAAGAAATTAACCGACAAAAAATTTGGCTGTTACGGAAAAAATAGCTTACTTTGCACTCTGATTTGCGGCACCTCCGAAAAAAGCCCCTGGAAAAGATGCGTCCGCGGGGTGATATGAGTTATGAGATGGCGGCCCCAAGTCGCTCTACGCTAAGAACAAAGAAAACAAGAACCAAACAGCCATGTCAAAGATTTGTCAGATTACAGGCAAAAAAGCGATTACAGGAAATAACGTATCGCACTCGAAGCGCCACACAAAGCGCCGCTTCAATGTGAACCTCTTTAACCGCCGTTTCTACTGGGTGGAACAGGACACTTGGGTGCTCCTCACCGTGTCGGCTGCCGGCCTGCGCAACATCAACAAAATGGGGCTCGACGCCGCCATCAAACAGGCTATCGCAAAGGGTTATTTAACTGAAATCAAAACTTTAGACTTCTAAACAATGGCAAAGAAAGCAAAAGGTAATCGCGTGCAGGTGATCCTTGAATGCACCGAGCACAAGGCAAGCGGCATGCCCGGCACTTCGCGATACATCACCACCAAAAACCGCAAGAACACCACCGAGCGTCTCGAACTCAAGAAATACAACCCCATCCTCAAGCGCGTAACCGTGCACAAGGAAATCAAATAATCACCGAAACCTCACCAAACTATAAATATTTGACTCGATATGGCAAAGAAAACCGTCGCATCTCTTCAGAAAGGTGAAGGCCGTACCTACTCCAAGGTTATCAAAATGGTGAAGTCGCCCAAAACCGGCGCCTACACTTTCCAGGAACAGATGGTTCCCAACGAAGCCGTTAAGGACCTTCTGAAATAACAACTCCCGGGCCTTGTCGCCCGTCATCGCAGCCCGTTAGGGGCCCCAAACAAGGCGGTGTGTCGGCTAATTGCCGACACACCGCCTCGCATTTCTTGCCCTTTGGCTCAGCCGATTCCTCGGCTGCGGGAGAGCGGCGTCCCGGACACGGAGCCCTCCCCGGCAACCGCGCTCTGTCGCACGCCGCTTCGCTGCCAAACGGAATGGATTAGAACGGATTCGAGGCTGTTCACGCTTGTTTTTAAGCGACTTTGGCGGTTTTGTGGAAAAAATTTCGTAACTTCGCGTTGGGGAATTATTGGCGATTCCCCGCCACTATTAAACCCACCTTGATGAAAAGCAAGCAAAAAGTACTCTACATCTCCGAGGAAGTGACTCCCTACCTCCCGGAAACGCACTTAGGCCACCTTTGCCAGTATATCCCCCACCGCGTGCAGGAGGAAGGCTTCGAGGTTAGAACTTTCATGCCCAAGTATGGCTGCATTAACGAGCGCCGCAACCAGCTTCACGAAGTGATACGCCTCTCGGGGTTGAACATCCCGGTTGACGACACGGACCATCCGCTCATTATCAAGGTGGCAACCCTGCAAAGCTCGCGCATGCAGGTCTACTTCATAGATAACGACGACTATTTCCGCCATCACGGGGTTTCCGATCTCGAAATACGCGAAATCCCCGAGGAGAACGACGAGCGCCTCATCTTCTTCTCCCGCGGCGTGATGGAAACCGCCAAAAAGCTCCGTTGGGAGCCGTCGCTCATTCATTGCTCGGGGTGGGTGACATCGCTTGCGCCGATGTACCTCAAAACGGCCTATGCCGATGACCCGACAATCGGACGCGCGAAGGTTGTCTTCTCGCTCTTCAACGATGCTTTTGAAGGCCACCTCGACCCCCGTTTCCAGGAGAAACTGCTGCTCGACGGGTTCTCAAAAGAGGCTATCGCGACGCTCGGCGACGCTCCTGTCGACTGGATTACGCTCAACAAACTTGCGATCGACTATTCCGACGGCATCGTTGTCGCGGCCGAAGGCCTCCCCGCTGAGTTGCTTGAATATGCCAAAGCCTCGGGCAAGCCCGTTATTGAATCCTGGGCCGACGAGGTGGAGGGCGCGCCGATGGTCGATTTCTACAACTCGCTTTAATCCGCTCCTAAATGACTATCAGACAGTTTGCCATACTGCCCGCTGCCCTGGCGGTTCTCTCCCTCTCAGGCTGCAAGGACACTTCCGAGGATATCGGCTCATCGCTCGTAACCGATGAGTCGGAAATCGTCATTGAGGACGATTTCGTGTTCTCGGGCCGAGTGGTCGACAATTCCAAAGTGCAGTCGCGCACCATCACTGAGATTCTCGGCACCATCGACGCCAAGGGTTATGGCCGCTTTACATCCGACTTCGTCACCCAGTTCATGCCCGCCCAGAACATCGCGTCGGCCGGCATTTCTGTCGAAGATATTGACTCGCTTAACCTGGTGCTCACTATGCCTTCGGGCGCTTTCGTCGGCGATTCGGTCGCTCCTATGGGCCTTGAGGTGTTCCGCTTGACGAAACAGCTCAAATATCCTATTTTCAGTGATTTCGACCCCGTTGCCGAGGAATGCTTTGACTCATCGGCGAAGATTGGCGAAAAGATTTATTCGGTTACCGCTCTCGGGCAGTCCGACTCGGTTAAGGCGCTTTCCTACCGCCAGGTGAGCGTGCGTTTGCCGCTGGAACTCGGCAAGGAACTCTTCTCGCTCTATCGCGAAAATCCGTCGGTCTACTCATCGCCGTCATTGTTTGCCGAGCACTTCCCCGGCATCTATGTGCGCAATTCCTACGGCTCGGGCCGCGTGACCCGCTTTGAGTCGGCTGTGATGCAAATGCACTATCACACCATGAGCACCGACGACGATGGCGAAGAGGTGAAAGTGAAGCAAACGGGAACTTACTATGCCGTGACCCCGGTGGTGATTTCCAACAATAACTTCACTTATAAAATGGACGAGACGCTCGAGCAGCGTATCGACGACGGCGAAGCAATCGTGGTAGCCCCCGCCGGGCGCGACGTTGAGCTCACCTTCCCGCTTCTCGACGTGATAAAGACTTATCAGGAGAAGTCGGGCGGCATGGCGGTCATCAACTCGCTCAGCATGGTCATACCGGCCGAAACAATTGAGAACGACTATAAGATTGCTCCCCCCTCGCAGATGCTGATGCTTCTCTCGAAGAATAAGGAGAGCTTCTTTGCCAACAATGAGATTACGGATGACGTGACTTCGTTTGTGGCGGCTTACAACGCGGCCGAAGGCACTTATACTTTCAGCGGCCTGCGCGCCTATCTGCTGCGCATGCTCGACAAATATGAGAAGGCGGGAGCTCTTGACCCGGAGGAGTACACGTTTACACTCACACCCGTTACGGTACTGACGGAAACCACCAGCTCGGGCTACTATTCAAGCACTACCTACATCAGCTCGATCACTCCATACGTTCTCACCCCGGTGATGACGAAGCTCAGTCTGGAGGATACGAAACTCACCTTCACATTCACAAAACAGCTGTCAAACTGAGCATTCCGCCCACAAGGTGACGTCCAATTATCGGCTGCTGTTCCCTTTTAAGAATTTGACAAAATAGCAGCGGCGCGTCGAAATTCAACTCGACGCGCCGCTGTTGTTATGCGGGAGGTAATGTTTTACTGGATGCCGGAAATCGCGGCTCCGCGGGCAATTTTTGCAGCCATGCCTTGGAGTGTTTTGCCAGGACCTACTTCGACAAATTCGTCGGCGCCGGCTTCAACCATGCGACCGATGGTCTGGGCCCAGCGAACCTGGCCGGTGAGCTGCGCGATGAGGTTGGCTTTGATTTCGGCGGGATCGGTGTGGGGCATGCCGTCGACATTCTGATAGACGGGGCAAATGGGCTCCTTGATTTCAGCTGCCTCGATGGCTTTGGCGAGCTCGGCGCGGGCCGGCTCCATAAGGGGCGAGTGGAAAGCTCCGCCCACTTTGAGTTTGAGGGCGCGTTTGGCACCAGCCTCGGTCAGGGCAGCGCAAGCGCGGTCAACAGCGTCATTTTCGCCCGAGATAACGATCTGGCCCGGGGTGTTATAGTTGGCGCAAACCACCACGCCATCGGTGTTGGCGCAGATTTCCTCGACCTTTTCGTCGGGGAGGCCGATGATAGCTGCCATTGTGGAGGGATTTGCCTCGCAAGCCTTCTGCATGGCCTGGGCGCGGATAGCGACCAGTTTCAAGCCGTCCTCGAAGCTGAGGGCGCCGGCAGCGGTGAGGGCTGAAAATTCGCCGAGCGAGTGACCGGCAACCATGTCGGGCTTGAAGTCGTCGCCAAGGGTTTTGGCGAGTATCACTGAGTGGAGGAAAACCGCGGGCTGGGTGACCTTTGTCTGTTTGAGGTCCTCTTCGGTACCGTCAAACATCAGGTCGGTGATGCGGAATCCAAGAATTTCGTTTGCTTTTTCAAACATCTCCTTGGCCACGGGATTGTTCTCGTAGAGGTCTTTGCCCATTCCTACGAACTGGGCACCCTGGCCGGGGAACATAAATACTTTCATATCGTTGAATAGTGTTTGTGGTGTTACCAGCTTAATCTCCAATCTTTTGGAGCGGTTGGTGCGATGTTGTTCGCCCCGAAAACCGATGCAAAGTTAGTCATTTTACCCGAAATTTATGTTGCAAAACATATATCGACTCAAAAAAAAGGCGTTTTTTTTTGGTGACTTGAAAATAAGTCGTAACTTTGCACTGTTTTTGAAGCACAAAATATTGTTTTATTATTTAACTCACAACACGAAAATGAAAAAGTTATTCCTTTCTGTTGCTGTTCTCGCAGGTTTCGCAATGGTATCCTGCGGCAACAAGGCTGAGAACGCAGAAGCTGCTGAAGCTCAGGACACCGTAGCTGTAGAAGAAGTTGCAGTTGTAGAAGAAGTTGCTGCTGACAGCGCTGCTACCGACACTGCTGCTGTTGCTGCAGTTGAAGCTACCGAAGCTCCTGCTACCGCTGAATAATCAGCTGAAAGGTACAGCACAAAATAAAGAGGAAACGATAGTTTCCTCTTTTTTTATGCCAATTTAGCAACGTGGGTGCCATTTCGAATTTTGGGAATGGCACCCGCGTTGTTCCTTGTCGGTTAGTCGAGGGTGTGGATCACAAGGCCTGAACGGAGCTTTGGCTCAAACCATGTGGTTTTCGGGGGCATTATGTTGCCGGTGTCGGCGATGTCGATTAATTGCTTCATAGACACGGGATAGAGGGCGAGGGCCATAGCCATTTCGCCGGAATCGACGCGGTCGCGGAGCTCGCCGAGGCCGCGGATGCCGCCGACGAAGTCGATGCGTTTGTCGGAGCGGAGGTCGGTGATGCCGAGAATGTCGCGCAGAATGAGGTCTGATGATATTGTCACGTCGAGTACTCCGATGGGGTCGGCATCGTTGTAGCGCCCTTCGCGCGGGGTCAGTGAATACCAGCGTCCGCCAACGTAGAGCGAGAAGTTGTGCAGCCGCTGGGGGCGATAGATTTCTGTGCCCATGTATTCAACCACGAAATCTTTCTCGAGTCGATTGAGGAATTCGGCCACGCTTAGGCCGTTGAGGTCGCGCACCACGCGGTTGTAGTCAATGATGCGCAGATGGGATGCCGGGAAAGCTACCGCGAGGAAGTAGTTGTACTCCTCCTCACCGCTGTGGCCAGGGTTGTCATCGGCCTTTTCGAGCCCGACGCGGGCAGCCGCTGCCGAGCGGTGGTGGCCGTCAGCAATATAAAGGTGGGGCATCGCCTCAAATTCCTCGGTAATGGTTTTAATCATCTCGGGATCATCGACAACCCAAAAGTGATGGCCGAAACCGTCGGGGGCCGTGAAGTTGTATTCAGGAGTGCCGGCAGCCACTTTGCGAATCACCTCTTCGAGGCGCTCATTGTCGGGGAATGCGAAGAACACCGGCTCGATATTGGCGTTGTTGACGCGGACGTGTTTCATGCGGTCGTCCTCTTTGTCGCGGCGCGTGAGTTCGTGTTTCTTGATAACCCCGTTTACATAGTCGTGGACGTTGGCTGCGATGACGATGCCGTATTGCGTGCGGCCATCCATCGTCTGGGCGTAGATGTAGTAACGTTCCTCGGGGTCCTGTACGAGCCAACCCTTTTCGCGGAACATGCGGAAATTGTCGACAGCCTTGTCGTAGACCTTCGGGTCGTGCTCGTCGGTGCCCGGTTCGAAGTCAATTTCAGGCTTAATGATATGGTAGAGCGACTTGGGGTTACCCTCGGCTTCGCGGCGGGCTTCCTCTGAGTTAAGCACGTCGTAGGGGCGCGACGCCACCTGCTCGATAATATCTTTGGGCGGACGGATGCCGCGGAACGGTTTTACTTTGGCCATGGATTGAGGATAGAATTAAGGTTTGTATTTATTATTCGCAAATATAGCAAAACTGCCACCACTTTTCCAAATTCCCCTTCAAAAACCAAAACACAACACCTCAAAAAGGGTAGTTTGGTGAGGCCGAATTATAAAACTTAAGGCTCGCAACAAATCTTAATGCGGCTTATGAGAAATTCCATGCTTTCGAGAATCTCTGCATGCTTTGGAATTGGAGTGTACGCCAATGACGGAAGTTCTTGCTGATACTTTGATCTTAGCGAATTCCAAACGGCCGGCCAATCTTTGAGCAGCATTGAGTCGTTAATAGGTCTATTTTGCCACCCGTTTGGCTGCGCGAATAGTTGTCTATCGTGCTCAAGCAGCTGGTTAAATGCGTCAACGAAATTGGCTTTGCCGATGTAGGCCAAGCAATCTTGGTCCTGGCAGAGATGATGGAGGTCATAGAAGTGTCTTATCTTGGCTGATAAATCTGTGATGTAGTTATCCGACAAGGAATAACGTATGAGTGACACCAACTTTTCGATTAAGGTTGTCCTCTTATCCAACACGTTAATCTCAAAAGTGTCAATATCATACTCTCGTATAATCTCTGCATGATCCGATTGGATGAGATACTCGTGTAAAAAATTTGATACTGTCTGCTTGGTGAAGGGAATTGGGTTTGCAAATGAGTTTATTTCAATAAGAAGTTGCCCGGATAATAAACTTCCGATTGGCGTTAACCCTTCGACAAGTGGGTAACTGAAGTAGACTTTTCGATATCGCGATCCCTTGCTGGTTATCCCTGGCTTAAAGTTCTCCTCGAGGCCGGCTGACATCGCCTTTTGCGTGTTTCTTATTATGGATTTGAGTTTTGCGTCGGACATTTTTATGTCTTTGACGATAGCAATATCAATGTCTTCCGAGAATCTGGCACCAATATGGTAAATTTTCGAAAGACTTGTACCTCCTTTGAAGACAGCGTTGTCGGTATATAAACTGCGTGCCAATTGTTGGAGTGAGCGCGTTATCCAATAATCCTTTTCAATAAAGCCGGCATTGATTCCAAGTCCTCCAGTTGTCACTGGTTGACTTGCCCTTAGAATTAGTTCCGAGAATAACTCTTTGTCTTCGTGCAATTTCATATTATATTCCAGCCTGCCTTATTGGGTAATACTTGTGATGAAATCCCGATTTTATACTTGGTGAAAGGATTAAGTTTCGTTTTCAATTCTCTGCCTTTGCCAAATTCTAAGTCCAAAATTGAGCCCAGCAATGCTCTCGCGGAGGGGGGATATCTTTCCGATAGTTCCTCAATGAGAGCCAACTCGTCAGTCGATAGATTTTTTATGATTCCCTTTATGAGCCTTATCGCATCGTCGGGGGTTGTTGCTGGTATTTCCTTGAGGAATTTTAGCGCGTCAAGCAATCTCAATAACGGAATATTCTTCTCGGTTATCTCATTTAGCTGCGAAGTGTATGAAATCTCATATCCTCCTCTTTTGAGAGGCCTACGATAATAGTTGCTCGCGATGAGTATTTTGGTTGAAATTTGAGTTGTTAACCCCATTTGCGAAAACACCTGCACGCCTGTTATGTATCCGATTTGTTTACCGTCCTTATATAATAAGTCGCGGGTCAAGCCTTCAATCATTGGAGGCACTTCGCCCAACTTAGAAATTTTTGGCTTGTAGAACTTACCCTTACCGACCTTACGCAGCTCGCCTGACTTAGTCAGACGACTTAATTTCTGAGCTGCGGCAAGCGATAATGACCCCGGCAGAGATAGGTCTGAATAGTCAAAAACCATTCCCTCAGGAATTGTGCGTAATGCTTCTACAATCAAGTCTGTCGATTTCATTTGGCAAAGTTAATAAAAAGGTCAAGTTTTTACCTGCGAAAACTTGACAAAATTGCTGTTTTAAAGGTTGGGATATACAAAAAAAGAGTGGGGCTCTCACGAGTGCCACTCTCTCCATTCATCACATTATGCTTACAATTAAGTGCTCTTTTAAGTTCCTATTACTCTTGTTGTTTCAGTATTAAAACAATGAGTAATCGTAAGAAGTTTTGCTGCGGTGGGTTAAACATCATTAATTTTTGAGGTTCTAACCCTTTTTGAGGTTCCCACCCTCAGCCGCAAGCCAGGTGTGGGTTCATACCTGTGTGGGCTTATATTAGCCCCACGCGGGGTTATTAGTAGCGGCTCTCGACTATGGGCCAGTCGATGATGTCCCAAAGGTGCTCGAGAGCGTCTTTACGCAGATTTTGATAGTCGAGGTAGTAGGCGTGTTCCCATACATCAAATGCCAAAATAGGGGTAAGTCCCTGAGTGATGGGGTTGCCGGCGTTCGACTCCTGGGTAATGAAGAGCTTTCCTTCGCTGTCGCGGGAGAGCCATACCCATCCTGAGCCAAACAGCTTCACACCAGCGTCGACAAATTCTTTCTTGAAATTCTCAAACGAGCCGAAATCGCGGTCGATAGCTTCGCGCAGCTCGCCTTCGGGTTCGCCGCCTCCATCGGGCGAGAACGAGAAGAAGTAGAATATATGGTTCCACGCCTGCGAGGCATTGTTGAAGAGCGCGCCTTTGGAATCGCGAATCACTTCTTCGAGAGGAAGCTCCTCAAACTCAGTGCCTTCAATGAGCTTGTTCAAATTGTCGATATAGGCTTTCTCATGCTTACCATAGTGAAAGTCGACAGTGCGGGCCGAAATGGCGGGCTCAAGCGCGTCGTGGGCGTAGGGTAGGTCGGGCTGGGTGTATTTCATCGTTGAGATATTATTAAGTTTGCAAATAGGGGGAACTATTGTTCCGTTGTGTATAATAGAAACGCATACCGACCCAAATAGTTCACCCCGGAATGGGCGGTGAGCGGCTCTGAAGCGATAATTAACATTCACAAAAGAGAAAGGCGCTTCACGGCGGCTCTGCGGCCCTGCCATGAAACACCCTTCTGTGTGAGGTTGATAAGGAAAAATCAGAATCGATAGCCGAGCGTCAACACGAGCTGCGAATTCGCATCGGTCACTTTTGCCGTAGGCGCGTCATACCAATATCCGTCATAGTCCATGAAGGATGAGAAGGCGCGGTAGGTCGATTCGCGATGTTTGTAGACGTATGCGAGGTCGGCATAAAAACCGCTGAATTTATAGCCGAGGCCGAAGGTCACATACTGCGTGTTAGTGTCGAAGTTGTAGGCGGGGTTGGTTCCCGACGAGTAGACTTCGATGTTGCTCTTCTCAACGTCCTCTTTAATGGTGGTTGTCGAGTAGCTGTAACCGGCTCGGAGGCTGAACTGCGGGGTGACGCGGAACTCGGCTCCCAATCGGAGGGTATTAGTGCCCTTGAAGTAGTTTTTAATGTCGTCGTTGACGTAAGAGTCGCCGTTGCCGTAGGAGTCGCTGACGTTCATACTGTTGTAGCCCTTGTACTCATAGTCGGC
>CAYTBH010000015.1:5893-13663 GCA_964435935.1 uncultured Alistipes sp. | reverse complement strand
TTGCCATTGACGGGGATGTCGGCGTTGGTGAGGTTCTCTGTGTATGTGGAGTTCTGCGAATAGCTCATGTCGGTGATTCCGACGCCGAGGCCCCAGTAGACAACGTTGGAAACGTTGCCACCCAGGTTGATTGAGTATTCATCGGTGTAACCCGACTCGCTGACAGTCATATTGGCGCCACCTGTAGTAGGCGGAATCGGCTTTCCTGCTCCGTCGGGCACAGTCTGATATTGGAAAAGGCCGTCGTAAATCGAGGTTTCGACAGGATTGTTTTCCGCGTCGAGGCCGACCTGGGGCGTGATGAGGCCTCCGTTGAAAGCGAGCACGCTGAGCCAATTGGGCGCATTGTCTGAGTAATTGTTGTAGGGATTGTTCTCGGAACCGTTGTCAAAAAGCATTCCGGGGTCAACGCCGTCGGTAAAGGTGGTGATGTAGTTCGACAGCGAAGTGCCCATCGGCATCCCGAAACCGGAGTATTGGCGGTTGAATGAGTTTTGACGCGAGTAGCTTACGCCCCACGAGATTGTTTCCAGGCCTCCGCTTCCGAGGTTGAGAGTGCCGACATAGCCGAAACTGTTGACATCAAACTTCGTGTTGCTGTTGCTTTGGGGATTGGAGAGGTTGCCCGAAGTTTTGGTGTTCAGCAGATTAACGTCAAAAGTGATGCCTATGTCGCTTCCGCGGTAAACGCCAATGCCGCCGGGGTTCTGGTTGAGGGTCGAGATGTCGCCGCCGAGAGCGGTGAAGGCCCCCGCCATCGACATGAAGCGGGCTGTCCCGCGGAGCTCCGATTGAGAGAGCGAGTAGGCATCGATGGCGCTTTGGGCGTTAGCCGCGACCGCGCCGGCTGAGAGCAGGGTAGCCGCGAGTATATGTTGCTTGGTTAACAGCTTTGCCATTGTCAGAGTGAGGGTTAGTTGTTATGTGGTTTTAATATGAAGTTATTAGCGACGTCCGCGCGAGCCAGAGTAACCTCCGCCAGAGTGGCTTGAGCCACCACCGCCGGAATATCCGCCACGGCTTCCAGAGAAGCTGCCCGACGAACTGCCTCTGCTGCCCGAATAGCTCGGAGTGGACGACGGCCTCGAGTGTGACGAGTTTGTATTGTAACTGGGCGTGGACTGGTGGTTGCCGCTGGTCTGATAAGTTGAGGCTGCGCGTCCGCGGCTTCCGGAGTAGGTGCCCGCGGGGGTAGTTGTTGTGGTGGGACGGCTCACGGGCGATGCGTAGCCTGGGCGCGTAGTGGTAGTCGGGCGGTTGGCGTTCCCGGCTGCCGCGGTGGAGGTAGCGGGGCGGCGACCGTTTGAGTTGTAAATCGAGCCGCGGTTACCCGAGTAGTTGTTGCCATAGTAGTTGTTGACGCCTGTGATGGGGCGGTTGGGGCGTGTGGCTCCCGGCGGGTTGTAGGCGTGGCTGCCACCCCATGCGGGGGGCGGAGGAGCGCCCCATGCGGGGCCTCCCCACGACCATGCCGGTCCCCAGCCCCAGGAGGGTCCCCATGCGGGGCCATACCAGTCGTTCCAGTACCACGAGTTGTAGTAGGGCCACGAATAACTGTAGTAGGGCCAACCGCCATACCACGAGTTATAGTAGTATGGCCACCCAAGCCCGAGGTTTATGCTAAGCGATGATGCCGGCACAGCGACGATTGTCGTGGTTGTTGTGGTCGGCTGAGTGGCTTCGGCATATCCGTTGCCGAGGTCGTCATAGTAGATGGTCGATTGCTGGGCGGCTTCTGAGTCGTGGAAACGCGCCAGGCGCTCGGTGTTGCTCATCGACGAGAGCTGCTCGAATTCAGCGAGTGAAATAGAGTCGGGCTGCGAGCTGTAGGCTCCGCGGCGGTTGTATTCGTCGACATCGCGGGTCGAGGTGCCCGTTGCCGCGTATTCCGAGGCGGCGGGATAGTTGCCGGCCGTGGTCCAGGGCACATAGTCGGCCCCGTCGTAGTAGTAGAGTGTCTGCTGCTGGCTCGACTGCCTGGCGCTCTGCTGCTTAGCCGGCTTTTTGGTAGCCTTGGAAGCGTCGTAGTAGATATCGTCGTCGTAGTAGCTCTGGGCCACGGCGCCGGCAATCCCGAAGAGGGATGCCGCCGCGACGAGGGAGAGCTTTCGCATTGTGGCTGTGAAGCGATTCATATTCAGTTGCGTTTAGTTTCTTCTTTTGTAGGTTAGACACCCGTGATGCCCGAGGGTTTAACCGCTTTTGGCTTGAAATTACAAATATAACACTTGCCGCCGAGATAATGCCACACACCAGGCCATTTTTTGCGGAGAAGGCTGACTTTTAACAGAAAAACGGCTGTCGGGAAAAACTCGACAGCCGTGTAAATTGTCAACTTGTTCAGTAAGCTTCAGGAGCGTTTACTTGGTAGTGGTAGGTTTCATGTCGTAGCTCATCATTGCCACGGTGAAGCCCCAGTAGATGAATGCGAGAGCGCTGAGGAAGCTAACCATCATCATGTCCTGTAACCAGCCGGCTTCAAGGAAGAAGAAACCGATAATCATCATCAGGACGCCGTTAATGAGGTACATCCACCAATAGCGCTGCTGGCGACCCGAAACGGATGCGATGACAGAGGCAATGCCCCAATAGATGAAGATGATAGCCAGGAAATAGGGGAACACGATTTCGGAAAGGATGACGCTGCGCACGAGCATAAAGCCCACAAACATGTCAATCACGCCTCCGGCGATCCACCAACCCCAGCCGCGGGGTCTGTTAGTGCCCGATGAAACGCAGAGCTGCACAACACCGGCGAGAATGAGGAGCCAGCCGAAAATTTGCGACGAAACGGCGAAACCGGCTGCGGGCCAGAACCAGTAGCAGAAGCCACCGAGCACGAGAAGAATCCCTACTACGAGGACAATCCACCAATATTTGGTCTGTCCCCAAAAATTAACTGATAAGGCTTTCATAACTTTATGAAATAATTAGTGAAACATTTTTTTCGGTTTGGTAATCAGCGGGGCTTTGGCGGCTCCCGTTAATCATCGGTTTGATATTATAACACCTGTTAACCGAAAAAGGTTGTTCACGTTAATCTCATTTTTTATGAAATTATTGTCGATGGCCTTTCACGCCGTCTGTGAAGGGATTCTTGTGGCGATTTCAGAGCGTGAGCGTAATCAGCCCGGTGCTGTCGAAGCGCGGCAGGGCAATCAGTTGCAGGGGCGCCGAGCGGTCGTAGGGCGAGTTGGAGCCGTTGCCCACGCGCACGCCGATCGCGCCGAGAGCCTTTTCAACAGCGCTAAGCGCGATTTCCGGGCGGTTGTTGTCGCGGCTGAGATGGCACAGGAATATGTTTTTGAGCTTGCCGGAATAGATTTGTGCCAGGTATGAGGCGGTGACGGCGTTGTCGAGGTGGCCGTTGTCCGAGCGTATGCGCGCTTTGAGGTATTCGGGGTATGTGCCCGCGGCGAGCATGTCGCTGTCGTAGTTCGCCTCGATCATCAGATGGTTGGCCTGGCGCATGTAGAAGTCGGCGCGGGGCGAAACGCACCCCAGGTCAGTCGCCACCGCGATCGAGTGGCGGCCGCGAGTGAGGAAGAACCCGGCATTGTCGGTGCCGTCGTGGAGCACTTCGAAGGCTGTGATCTGGAAACTGCCCACCTTGAAGGGGTGCTCTTTGTAAATCGGGCGATGATATTCTTTTATGCGGTTGGAAATGTTGTGGCGGCGCAGAATGCCGTTGAGTACCTTCGGTGTGCAGTAAACGCCAATGTGGGGGCGTTTGCGCACCAGGGTGTAGGCATAGCGGACGTGGTCCGAATGGTCGTGGGTCAGCAGAATCCCTTTGATATGGTCCATCTTGATGCCATAGCGTCGCAGCTCGGAAATCACGGTGTCGGCATCGACCCCGGCGTCAATCAGCAACCCAGTGTTGCCGTCGCCGATATAGGCGCAGTTGCCCGAGCTCCCGCTGCCGAAGGATATGAAGCTCAGCTTGTCGGCCGGCTTGACATCCTCGAGAGGTGTGAACCCATCGTCATCGCTGTTGAAAATACCCTCCCGGCGCATCCGTTCCACCTCCTCCTCGATGTTTGAAAGGCCCGCCGGCTTCTCCCGATGCTGGAAGAAGTTGCTCTCCTCAACGTCGTCAAACAGCCCGGGAAACAGGCTGTTGTCGGCAATGGGTTTCTTATATCTGGCGGCTGACATTGGCGTTCAAGAGAAAAGGAGGAATATGGCCGGGGTTTTGGAGTAGTCGTAGGTGGTTTTGGCCCACTTGCCAAGAGGCATCGTGCTGGCCGACTCGCGCGAACCGGTCAGGTCGAAGCTCACGCTGAGCAGCATTTGAGCGGGAAGCGTGCGGCAAAGCTCTTCAATCAGTCGGTTGTTGCGGTAGGGCGTTTCGATGAAAATCTGGGTCTGCCGTTCCTGGCGGATGCGACGCTCCATCGAGCGCAACTTTTCCGCCCGGGCTTTTGGGTCGATGGGCAGATAGCCGTTGAAGGCGAAACTCTGCCCGTTGAAGCCCGAAGCCATGAGCGACATGAGGATGCTCGAGGGCCCTACGAGCGGAACAACCCTGAATCCCCGCCGCTGGGCCTCGGCCACGGCGTCGGCTCCGGGGTCGGCAACCGCCGGGCATCCGGCTTCCGAAATGACCCCGATTGACTCCCCGCGTTCCAGCGGCTCGAGCATGGCGGGCACCTCGGCAAGGTCGGTATGCTCGTCGAGCACGGTGAATGTAAGCGAATCAATGTCGATTTCGCGGCAGCATTTTTTGAGAAACCGCCTTGCCGAGCGAACGTTCTCGACTATGAAATGGCTCAGCTTGCGCAGAATCTCAACGTTTTCTGCCGGCAGAGAGCCGCCAATCGAGGCTTCCGGGCTGAGGGGCACGGGGATTAGATAAAGCGCAGGTGTTTCACGCGGGTCAATCATACTACAAAATTAATGATTAATTTCCGTTTGACTGCAACCGCGACTATTAAAATATTAAAATGGATGTTGGCGCGAAATTTGCTAACTTCGCGCCATGAGATATTTCATTTCTGCCGGAGAGGCCTCCGGCGACCTCCACGGCGGCGCGCTTCTCAGGGCGCTCCGCGATGCCGACCCTGAGGCTTCGTTCCAGTTCCTTGGTGGCGACGAGATGGCTTGTGCCGCCGGCCACGAACCGCTCATCCATTATCGCAAAATGGCCTATATGGGTTTCGCCGAGGTGCTCCGCCATCTGCCCGATGTGGCCCGCAACCTTTCCACGGCCCGCAAAGCGCTTGAAAGCGGGCGGTTTGATGCCTTGATTCTCATTGACTATCCGAGCTTCAACCTCAAGCTGGCCGAGCACGCCGCGAAACTTGGTATCCCGGTTTACTATTATATAGCTCCGAAAGTGTGGGCATGGAAGGAATGGCGGGTGAAGAGCATCAAGAAACTATGTCGCAAGGTGCTGTCGATTCTCCCGTTCGAAGTTGAGTATTTCCGGGGCAAAGGCGTGGAGGTGAAGTATGTGGGCAATCCGTCGGCCGAGGAGATCGCCGAGCGTCGCCGGGCGTTGATTCCCAAGGAGGATTTTCTGCGTGCCAATTCGCTTTCGGGCAAGAAACCGCTGTTGGCCATTGTGCCGGGAAGCAGGGTGGGAGAGTTGCGCAACAACCTTCCAGTGATGCTTGAGGCCGCCAAGAGCGTCCCCGGCTACCAGCCGGTGATCGCGATGGCACCGGGCCTGGATGCCGGGCTCTACGACCGACTCGCCCCGGGAGTGCCGCGGGTCGAGGGTCAGACGTTCCAACTGATGGCGTGCGCCGCGGTGGCGCTCGTCACATCCGGCACCGCCACCCTCGAATGCGCCCTGCTCGGCACCCCGCAAGTGGTGTGCTACCGCGGCAGTGGCAGCAAGGTGTTCTACAACATCATGAAGCATGTGCTCAAGTGCCCCTTTGTGTCGCTTCCAAATCTTATTGCCGGCAAAGAGGTGGTTCGCGAGCTGCTCATGCACCATTGCAACAGCCGAGAGATAGCTACCGAGCTTAAAAAAATACTCCCCGGTGCCGAAGCACGCGGGGAGATGTTGAAAGGTTATGCCGAAATGCGGGCTGCCCTTGGCGAGTCGCACGCCGCTGGCGTTGCCGCCGAAACCATTGTCGGCGACCTCGCCAAGTAGCGGGGAGCCTATTTTTGCAGAATGTAGCTGCGATGGGGTGCGACAGCGCCTGTCAAGCGCCCTTTTTTCACTTTGAACTCTTTGCCGTAGACTTCGTCGCGGTAGTTGCCGTCGGGGAGCCCGGTGGGAAGGTCGACAAAGTTGGCGATATCCGAGATATTGACCAGCGCCGCGCCTTTCTTGCCGCGGTTCACAAGGAGCACGCTGCCGTTGTCGCTCATTTGCAGGTTCTCTTTCTGTCCGGCCATCGCTTTGCGGAATTTATTGACAGCCACTACCTCGGGATGGAAGAACTCGTCGTTGCCCCGTTCGCCCGAGAGGTTGTTGCCCCAGTAGTTTTCGCGGGTCGAGCCCATTGGGCGGCTGAAAAACAGGGGCACGCCGTTTTGTCGGGCGGTGAGGAATACCCACCCTGTGCGTATCTGGTCATCGGTGAGGCCGGCGCTTTCGTGGGCGTTGCAATAGGTGTCGTGGCTTTCAACCCAGGTGGTGAGGAATTCTGGAGCGGCCTGATGGTGCCAGCTCGCGAGGTCGAGCCCTTTGGCGGTGCCCTTTTCGAGCGCTTCGCGCAGCACATGGCCATAGCCCGAAGCTGTCTGCCCCATGTAGGATGCGTATTCGAGCTCCGGCACATTGCGGTCCTGGAGCACCTCGCCGTAGATCCACAACGAGTCTTCGGGAAGGCTAAGTTTCACCCCCTTGACGGCTTTGCGCCCGGTGGCAACATCCCAGAAATCGTTTTCTTTAACGCCGGCGGCGGTGTCGACGGGGTCGGAGTGAACGCCGATGTGCTTTGCCGTGTCATATCGGAACCCGCGCACTCCCATGTCGAGCAGCTGGTTGACGAAAGTCATATAGTACTTTTGGAAATCGGGGTTCTCGGTGTTGACGTCGGGGAGCCCGGTGAGCGACTCAAGAGTGCACTGGGCGCGGTCGTTGTAGTCGGTAATCGGCGTGAGGCCGTTTGTGTGGAACAGCTTCAGGCGACCGCCGACTGCGTTGTACATGTTGTCGCTCACGGCATCGATGTCGAATGCGGTGTGGTTTGGAAGCACGTCGACAAGCACTTTTATGTTGTATTTGGCAGCGGAGTCCATCATCTCCTTCATTTGGTCGATGGTGCCTACGATTTCATTGCCAATTTTCCAGTCGGTCGGCTGATAGTAGTAATACCAGTTTCCCTCTTTATGAGTGGGATCGAATAGCTTTTTCGTTACCGACCCTTCGGGCTTGAAGCAGTTTTGCACCGGCGAGGTTTGCACCATCGTGTAGCCGGCGTCGGCAATCTGCTTCATGTGTTTGGCGATTGAGGGGAAGTTCCAGCTCCAGGCGTGCATTATTATCTGCTCGTTGGTGGCATCGGGGTTGTGGTTCATGCGATCCTTGGCTATTGCCGGCGCGATTGCGGCGGCAAGCACAGGGATGGCAAGCATCATCTTTTTCATTGTTTGGCAGTTGTGTTTGTGAATGTAAGTAAGTATGGTTCAGTTCTGATTCTTGAAGAGCCTGTTGAACTCCGGCAGGGCGTCGGCAAGCGATGTCTGCCAGAAAATCCAGGTGTGGGCTCCGGGCCTTATCCTCAGGCGCCCGTCGATGCCGGCTTTGCGCAGCGCTTTGTAATAGTCGAGGTTGATGTCGCGGAGGAAGTCGTCGTCGCCGCA
>CAYTBH010000015.1:0-5793 GCA_964435935.1 uncultured Alistipes sp. | reverse complement strand
CCGCCGCCCATTGAGAGGCCGGCGATGGCGCGTTTCTGCTTCGACCCTCCGGCGCGGTAGCGCTCTTCAAGCTGCGGAACAAGCTCGTTGAAGAAGAAATCCTCGTAGCGCCATCCGGGAATGTTGAAGTAGCCGTGCTGATGCACTTCGGGGTCGCTCCCTCCGGCGTTGGGTGTGACGATTACAATGTCGTCGAGTTGGCCTGCCGCGGCAAGGCTGTCGCAAATCTCTATGGCGCGTCCCTTGGCAACCCAGTCCTCATTGTCGCCCCACATACCGTGCAGGAGGTAAACCATTGGGAAGCGGGCTTCGGGGTTTGTGAAATAAGCCTGTGGCACAATGGCGGTGTAGGCCCTCGGAGCATTGAGAACTGCGCTGTGAATTGTGTCGGTGATAGCCTTGTAGCCACCCGTCGCGTTGGCGGCGAGCGCGCCGAGCACTATCGTAAGGGATAACGCAAGGTTGCGGATTTTCATGGTTCTTTGATTTGGTTTGGCAAAGATAACGAAAATCCTCGAAAAAGAGTAGTGCGGAGGGTGGCTTATAAAAGTACACCCGACGTTGGGCCTGTTGTGTGGCTCCGCGTCGGGTGGAATAGGGTTGTAGTTGAATTTACTGTTTTTCAGTTGTCGGGGCAATCAGTTTGTAGCCTTTGCCATGGATGTTGATGATTTCGATGGAGGGGTCTTCGCGAAGGTGCTTGCGCAGCTTGGTGATGTACACGTCCATCGAGCGGGCGTTGAAGTAGTTGTCATCAATCCAGATAGTCTTCAGGGCGTAGTTGCGTTCGAGAATTTCATTCATGTGAGCGCAGAGTAGGCTCAGCAGCTCCGACTCCTTGGTGGTGAGCTTTGTCACCTTGTCGTCGATGAGGAGCACCTGTTTCTGGGTGTCGAAGGTGAAGCGCCCGATTTTGTACATCGTCACGTCTTTGCCCTTCTTGCCTTTCACGCGGCGCAGGATGGCCTCGATACGGAACACGAGCTCCTCCATCGAGAAAGGTTTGGTGATATAATCATCAGCACCGATTTTGAAGCCATCAAGGATGTCTTCTTTCAATGTCTTGGCGGTGAGGAAAATGATAGGTATCTCGCTATTGACAATCCTGATCTCTTGCGCCAAGGTGAAACCATCCTTTTTAGGCATCATTACATCGAGGACACACAGGTCATAATTGCCCTTTAAAAAGGCTTTATACCCGCTCTCACCATCGGCAAACAAATCGGCGCTATAGCCTTTTGCCTGCAGATACTCTCGCAGAAGCATGCCGAGATTCTCGTCATCTTCGCATAGTAATATACGCATACGTTCTTCCATAATATTCAAGTTTTTAGTTAATTATTCAGTTTGAGAAAGTGGTAATATGATGATAAATCTTGAACCTGATTTAGGTTCGCTTTCAACTTTAATAGAACCCGACATCATCTCGACCATTTTGTGGACGTAGGCCAGTCCGAGACCAAACCCTTGCACATCCTGCCGATTGCCGGTCGGAACACGGTAGAATTTGTCAAATATCTTTTTTTGATTCTCCTTGCGTATTCCAATGCCATTATCTTTTATCGATATTTCAAGTCTGTTGCCCGAGATGTTGCGCGTAGTCACTGACAACTGCAGCGGGACATCCTCCTGACGATATTTGACAGCGTTGTCAAGTAAATTAAAGATCACATTGGTGAAGTGCATCTCGTCTACGTTCACCTCAGCATCCTCAGCATCAAGTCGGGCCTCGAGATGGCCGCCATATTTCTCAACCTTCAATTTAAAGGTGTTGATAATATTAGAGATTGCAATGTTTGCATCCACCTCCTGAATTCTCAATGTCGCACGATGTTTGTCAAACATTGACATCTGCAAGACTTTCTCGACCTGAAACCTCAGTCGCTTTGTCTCGTCATTGATTACTGTCGAGATGTGTTGCAACATTGCCGGCGACTTGCGGACCGACGAGTCGTTGAGCATCTGAGATGCCAGCGAGATGGTAGATATCGGTGTCTTAAATTCGTGCGTCATGTTGTTGATAAAGTCATTTTTTATGGCATCAAGACGTTTTTGTCTGAATGCCAAGCCAATTGTAATCATGAATATTATCAGCAACACAATTGTGAACGCGAACGAAGGAATCATATATTTGACCGACCGCTGGATGTAGTCGAGCTTGCTCGGGAAATATACACGCAGATAGTATTTGTTGGCGACAGGGTCATTGGGGAAAAGTGAAATGACAAATGTGTCATTATCCTTGTTTTCCTGCATGACCGTTTTGTCAACATAGCCAGTGGTAGCATATTTAATCAAGCCATTTTGATCGGCGACAGCAAATTCGACAGGCAGATTGAGACCATTGTTTGTCAAATGAGAAGTCAGCAGTTCGCGAATGGTGACTGAGTCTGCTCGTTGTTCAATAGGCTTGTTGAGTGCCTGATTTACCAAATTGAGGAATACCCGGTCGACCATTTGTTTACGGTTGTTGAGACCCGAATTGAAACTGTTAAGCAAAAAAGTCGGGTCGCTTTGTATACCGCTCATCTGGTCAAACGAACCTTTGATTGTAAGGTCGGCGACAACCCCGCTCATGGTCGTGATCGAATACTTGATGCCACCGACATGGGGAATCCCCTCGCTGTACTGTGAGTAAATCGATGAAGCCTCAACATCCTCGACCTCCTCATCAATAAATGACTGAGCCTCGTCATGTTCGAGTTGATTGACAACACCGTACAAACTGCGAATGACACCCTCGGTGAATTGATCTTCACGCATTTTAATCATGTTTTCCATATACATGATTTGCATGTAGAGCAATCCGACAAAGGTGATTGCAATCAGTATGGTTAATATCCAAATTGTCGACTTTCTCATTATCAGTCTATTATTGAATAATCAATAGGTGCGTTTATGCTTTATTAACAACAGTTGGAAGATTTGGTTTACATTAATTTACAAAATTTCAAATCTCCATTTAACATTAACATGCAAATTTAACAATTTATTGTATCGCTATCAAAGAATTGTTAATAACTTATGTTAAAATTCTGTTTAATTTTATTAATTATAATGATTATCAAATCCCACCTGAGTCATGTCAGGTGAATGACTCAGATGGGATTGACTTGTGTATTACTCTTCTTCTATGGGGTCGGGCGACGTCTTGGGCATCGTTTTGTGCATCCAGATGAAACCGATCACGCCTGACAGTACTGACCCCAAGACGATTCCAAGCTTAGCATGGTTCAGCAAATCTACTCCATGAGCGCCAAGTGAACCGAATGACAATGACGCGATGAACAGGGAGACTGTGAAACCTATGCCGCCCAGCATAGCGACAGATGCAAGCATATGCCAGTTTGACCGCTCGGGCATCGGTGCTATCTTAAGTTTGATTGCAAGCCATGCGAAACCAAAGATGCCCACAAATTTACCTACCATCAGTCCGACAATAATGGCCAGACTCACACCTTCGAGGATTGTTGCCGGATTCAGGTCGAGCAGATAAATGCCTGCATTGGCAAAAGCAAAAAACGGGATGATGAGATAGTTGACGATGGGGTGGAGGGTGTCCTCAAGATCCTGGAGCGGCGAAATCACTTTATCTGATGAGCTCTCCACTTCTTTCAACCAGTCCATCTGTTGATGTGTCAGTATAGTTCGTCTGTTGAGAGTCTCGTCATCCTCACTTCTGAACTTTGATATGGCAGCACGGATATTTTTTACATATTTCTTAGGTGCATATACCGGCTTGGCAGGCACACAGAATGCTACAAGTACCCCGGCAATTGTGGGATGTACTCCCGAATTCAGGAACAAGAACCAAACCACGCCACCTAACACAATGTAGTATATCTTACTTTGGATTTTGAGCACCGAGCCGAGATAGCATAGCGCCAGGAATCCGGTAGCATAAAGCAAGTATATCAGCTCAATATGCTCGGAATAGCAAGTGGCGATGACGATGATGCCGCCTATATCATCTACCACGGCAAGGGTGGTGAGGAATACCTTAAGTGACAACGGGACGCGCGAGCCAAGCATACTGAGGATGCCTAATGAAAATGCAATATCTGTTGCCATCGGTATGGCAGCCCCTCGGGTAAAGTCAGAACCGTGAGCGAAGATAAAAAATATGCACACAGGCAATATCATGCCGCCAATCGCAGCTATGATCGGCAACAACGCGTTTTTCAGCGAAGATAGCTCACCAACTAATATCTCTCGCTTGATTTCGAGACCAATGGTGAAAAAGAACACGGCCATCAGTGCGTCATTAATAAACTCGAGCACTGTCATCGGCTCGCCCGAATGAGAAAATAAGTTGAAGTCGCCCAACTGTAGTCTCACCGGCTCATTCCAGAAGTTGAAATAATACTGATTTATCGCGGGTATGTTGGCGACAATCAATGCCAACAACGTGACGGCAATCAAGACGTTGCCGCCTGATGCATGGCGGCTGATGGTGCGTCTGATCGCAAAGAATACTCGATGACCTGCTGACTGAGGTTCGTTTTTTGCTTGTACCATATTTGCTAAATTTATTTTAGAAATATTAACGTTCTTTACTGCTAATTAGTTCGTCTGTTTATCGAGCCATTTGAAGATGTCGTTCATCACCTGCCGGCGCACTTGTGGCGAAGACAGAACCAAATCGTGCATGCCCCCCTTGATTATGACTTCGGTGATGTCACATCCAAGTGTGCTGCCATATTTGTGAATATCCTTCACGTCAAGCACACTGTCGCCGTGGTTATGATCGGGTGTCCACTCACTTCCTTTCACACTGTTGTCAGAGTGCATCAACAATATGGGTACTCTGATTGACCATGGATGTTCGCGCAGATAGTGTTGACCGAGAGTGATGGCTCTGATCCAACCGGCAGTCACCGGAGGGGATTGCGGCATCTTCATGATTGTGTCAAAGCTCCATTCGCCATGTTCACTCGCCAACAAGCTTTCTGCGTACGCTCGCGACTTGCCCTGCGAAATGCTTTGAGATTTCATCTTCGATCCTACGCACGTCACTATTGGTATCAGCACTTTTTCTTGAAACTTGCTGAGATTCCAATCAAGAAACGGACTGTTCAGAATCAGGCCGCACACGTCGGCCGGATGCTGCCGCGACATATAATATGCCGTAATCAGGCCACCTGTCGAATGTCCCATAATCACGATACTGCCATTGCCGTCAGAGCGTATGACCGAGAGTGCCGAATCGATGTCAGCCGTATATTCATCAAGGCTGAGAGTGTTGTATCTACGTTGTCCGTCAAGCAGCGATCGGCCATATCTGCGTAAATCTACCGCATAAAAATTGTAGCACGAATCGACAAACTCATTGCCCATCTGACTTTGAAAAAAGTAATCATTAAAACCGTGAACATACAAAATGGCTCTATGACAGTCGGAACACGTTGATTTCTTGCGCACGACTGTCGACACGATCGGGCCATCGTCATCATTTGACAGTGTGATGGTTGTCGCCTCATATCCGTCTCCTAAGATGTCCTCATGCCATTGGCGGGCAGACAAGATGCCGGCCGAAAACATGGCGACCAATAATAATGTATATATCCTTCTCATAACAAAATAGTTGAACACTAATATATAAATGTACATATTGCGCAAAAAGTTCGCAATCAACCGACAAATATACAAAACAATATCGGATTTCGTCTCACGGTGCCGCAACTCAATCAAAAAAGCTCCCGACATTACTGCCGAGAGCTTCCATTTGTGACACTGTTAAAGTTTTATTTCTTAGCGACTCCGTGCATATTCACCTGAATACGGTTTTTACCG
>CAYTBH010000014.1:20981-32231 GCA_964435935.1 uncultured Alistipes sp. | reverse complement strand
TGTTCTTGGAGATGTTGCGGGCGGTCTTCTGCGAACGGGTCTTGATGATGAAGCTGCCGAATCCGCGGAGGAACACGGGTTCGCCGTTTGCCAGGGAGTCCTTGACAACTTCCATGAACTTCTCGATGGTTTCCAGAACAGCGGCGCGTTCGATGCCGGTGGTCTTTGAAATCTCGTTGACGATTTCTGCTTTTGTCATAGTGAACGTCAGAGTTTAAGTTGTGAATATTTCGTGTTGTTTGTTAAATCACTGTGATAGAGCGGCTAAGGAGCTAAAAAGCCGAACCGCCGCAATTTGCAAGTGCAAATATCGCGCTTTTTTTTGAAACGAGCGCTATTTTGCCGCTTTTTTTCGCCGAAAAATGGCGCAATAATCTTTTGACCCTCTAACTTTTAAGATGGCCGAGGCCAAAGCGCGGCAACCCGCGGGCGCCCGCCGCGGCGCCTCAGATGTCGCCCGCACGCCACCAGGCGTAGTCGATTCCCCTGTCGACCGTGTCGATTCCCTCGGCCCTTTTCAGACGAGCCACAACGGCGATTGTCACCGGGAGAATCAGCACCTCGTAGGCGGTTTTGAGGAGTGTCTGGGTGATGATGAGGTTGACAATCATGTCCCAGGGGAGCACGCCGCCGAAAGCTATCGGGAAAAACACAATCGAGTCGACCCCCTCGCCCCAGAGAGTGGAGACTATGGCCCGCAGCGAGAAGCTGCCGGCGGTCGACGTGCCCCGGGTTTTCATGCGGCTCATGACGTAGGCGTTGATCATCGAGCCGCAGAGAAAGGCCGCGAAGCTGGCGGCCATCACCCTGGGGACCGCCCCGTAGATTGCCTCCATGGCTGCCTGGCCCTCCCATTGGGCGTTGCCCGGAAGCCAGATGGCGATCTGCAGGAACAGCGCCACCAAAAGGCTCATGGCGAAACCGAGCCAGATGACCAGCCGGGCGACCCGGAAGCCATAGACCTCGACAACGCAGTCATTTATTATATAGGAAACGGGGAAAACGATAAGCCCGGCCGTGATTGTGAGCGGTCCGAGGTCAATAGTCTTGATTTCAACGAGATTCGCTATGACGAGGCAGGTTACGAAGCTAACCGCCAAAACCAACAGCGGGATGGTGACTTTTTTACGGCCGTCACCGGCGGCCTTGGTTACTTTTTCCATAAATCTTGTTTTTTACGAGGTTGCAAGCACTCGGGGGGTAGGGGAGAAGGGACTCTCCCTGGCAGCTAACGCGCCAGGTTGTAGAACACGTCGTAGGGGCCGTACTGGTCTTCGTAGGTTATGCATATCTGGTTGTAGCCCGATGCCGACAGCCCGCATTGGAGCGTGTAGGCGGGGTAGGCTATCGGGTAGAACGAAATGTCGATCCAACCGCCGTCCCAGCTATAGTCGTAGTCAATTTCGGTGTACATGCCGTTGCTCCACCAATAACCCGTGCCGTCGGGGTAGAACTCGTAGTATTCCGACGGGTTGTCGGCGTTATACCACGTTCCGGCAAGCGACGAGCCTCCTCCGAAAGGATCCTCGTCCTCAATGGTGCATGACGAAAGGGCCAACACTGCCATCAGCGGCAGCATGAGCATCAGAAGCGGGCGGGTGAAAGTTCTTCTCATCGTTGGTAGAAACGCTAATGTGAGGTGCAAAATTACTTCTAAAACAGTGGCTGGCATCACGCCGGTTCGCTTTTTAACATTCATTAAGCGTGTCGCCGGGCTTTCATTATAGTTTGGCCGGGGGCAATAATCGGCGCGGAGGGGCGTTATATAGAGGTAAGTGTCATTACAGAAAATGAAATTCCGCACCATAATAATACTGATTCTCGCGGCGGTGGCCGCGGCGGTTCCCGCCGGAGCTAAGACGCGGCTCAACGACAAGCTGCTCAACCGCCCATACGCCGACATGCGCCGCTGGCATCTCGGCTTCGGGGTCGGTGTGAACACGTTCGGTTTCAATTTCACCCACAACGGGTTCGTCACCGAGGATGGCCAGACGTGGTACATGGAACAGCCTACCTATTCGCCGGGCTTCTGCGTGAACGGCCTTTTTTCGTTGAGGCTCAACGACTATTTTTCGGTGCGACTCACCCCCGGCCTCTGGTTTGGCAACCGCGACGTCACCTTCCGCGACCTCTCGGCAACAGCCGAGGTCCAGGAGTATCACCAGGATTTGAAATCGGCCTACATCGTCTGCCCTATCGAGCTTAAATATTCGGCCAAGCGGTTCAACAACCTGCGCCCCTACATAATCGGCGGGTTCATCCCGGCGGTCGATGTGCTCAAGAAGCAGGGCGACTTCCTGCGCAAGAAGGGCACCGACATGATGCTCTCCATAGGCTTCGGGTGTGACTTCTACCTGCCGTTTTTCAAGCTGAACCCCGAAATCAAGTTCTGCTTCGGCCTCTCGGACGCGTTGACCCACAAGCGACCCGACCTTGTCGACGACCCGATTCGTACCGACGTGTCGTCATCGTTTAAAAAAGCCACTACCAAAATGGTGGTGCTCACCTTCTTCTTCGAATGAACCACCAATCTGAACGACATACCCGCGGCGTGGCCGGCCTGATGCTCGCGTTGCTGATGGCCCTCCTTGGCCATAGTGCCGCGGCGCAGACCGACGCCCAGTTCTCGCAATACTTCGAAGTGCCGGCCTACTATAATGCCGGGGCAATCGGCATAGGCGACATGCTCCGTGCGCGCGGCGGCTCGCGAATGCAGTGGGTGGGCATCAAGCACGCCCCGACCACCTTCATCATCGGCGCCGACATGCCGCTGAAGCTCTTCAACAAGCGTTTCGGTGTGGGCCTGCAGATGCAGCAGGAGAGCTATGGCCTCTACAAGAACATGCAGGTCGGGGCACAGGTCGCCTATAAGTTGAAGCTCTTCAAGGGCGAGCTTTCGATGGGCGTGCAGGTGGGCTTCGTCGACCAGTCGTTCAAGGGCTCCGACGTTTTCATTCCCGACAACGACGACTACCACCAGTCGACCGACGACGCTATTCCCCAGAACGATATCCGTGGCAACGCCTTCGACCTCGGGCTCGGCGTGTTCTACACCCACCGCTGGTTCTGGGCCGGAATCTCGGCCACCCACCTCAACTCGCCCACCATAACGATGAACGCCGAGTCGGGCGAGGGAACCAACGAGAAAAACTATGAGTTTCAAATGGGACGCACGCTATATTTTATGGCGGGTAGCAATATTCCGATAAAAAACACGTTAATAGAAGTGATGCCGAGCGCGCTTGTCAAGAGCGACTTCACCTTCACTACTTTCGAAGCCACGGTGCGGTGCCGCTACAACAAATTCCTCACCGCGGGCGTTGGTTATCGGTGGAAGGACGCCGTCTACGCCGTGCTTGGGGTTGAATTCAAGGGATTCTTCCTCGGGTATAGCTACGATTATTCAACCTCCTACATCGCCAAGGCATCGTCGGGAAGCCACGAAATCCTTGCCGGCTATTCCGTCAAGCTTGATTTTTCAGGCAAAAACCGCAACCGCCACAAAAGCGTGCGCATAATGTAATTGAACAAAAGAGAACAAATTCGATATGAAGAAACTCCCGTTATACCTCATTCCGGCAATGTTTACGCTCCTGCTCGCCGCGAGCTGCGCCTCGGGGCGCCGCTCTTCGGCCGGGGGCGAAGTGACCGGTGTCGGTGGCTCCGCATGGGCCGAACCCACCCCCTACGGCATGGTGCTCGTCGGGCGCGGTTCTATGGAGATGGGGCCTCAGAAAGCCGACTCGCTGTGGAATCTCGACGCTGACACCAAGGGGATGTCGGTCGACGCTTTCTGGATGGACGAAACCGAGGTCACAAACTCGAAATACAAGCAGTTTGTGTTCTGGGTGCGCGACTCCATCATCCGCGAGCGCCTGGCCGATCCGGCCTACGGCGGCAACGAGGAGTTCAAAATCGAGGAGGACAAACAGGGCAACCCCGTCACTCCCCACCTCAATTGGAACAAACCTATTCCCTGGCGTAACCCCAGCGAGGACGAGGCCCGCGCAATCGAGAGCGTCTACCGCGTGAACCCCATCACTGGTGCAAAAGAACTCGACCCCGAGCAGCTCAACTATCGCTACGAGGTGTTCAACCACACCGAGGCAGCCAAGCGCGCCAACCGTCTCGACCCGCGTCGACGCCAGTATAACACTGACCTCGCCGCGCCTACCACCAACCCCACCATCTCGAAGGACACGGCCTACGTCGACGACAACGGCGAGATTCGCACCGAAACCATCACCCGCGGCCTCACGGGCCCCTATGATTTCCTGAACACCTACATCGTCAATGTTTATCCCGACACCACCGTGTGGGTCAACGACTTCGAGAATGCCTACAACGAGCCCTACGTCCGTATGTATTTCAGCAACGGCGGTTATTCGGAATATCCCGTTGTCGGCGTGAGCTGGGACCAGGCCAACGCCTTCTGCAACTGGCGCACCGACTTCCTGCGCCGTTCGCTTGGCCGCGAGGGTGTCTATGTCGAGCCCTACCGCCTCCCCACCGAGGCCGAATGGGAGTATGCCGCCCGAGCCGGACAGAATGAAAACATGTATCCCTGGGACGGCGACCTCACCATGAGCGAGGACCGCGGATGCTTCTATGCCAACTTCAAGCCCAACGACGGCAACTATGTCAAGGACGGACACCTCATTACCTCGCGCGTCGGAACCTATTCGCCAAACGATTTCGGCCTCTACGACATGGCGGGCAATGTCAGCGAATGGACCTCGACGGCCTTCATCGAGGGGGTGACCGACGTTACTTCCGACCTCAACCCCGAGTATCGCTACGCTGCCGCCAAAGAGGACCCCTACAAGCTGCGCCGCAAAATTGTGCGCGGCGGTTCATGGAAGGATGTCGCCCACAATATCCCAAGCGACCTCCGCATGTGGGAGTACCAGAACGAGCAACGCTCCTACATCGGTTTCCGATGCGTGCGCTCGCAAATAGGGTTTGCCCGCGGCCAGCAGCTCAACAATAACAAGCGTCGTTAATTTCAGCAACCTCTCGCAAACAGGCGTCAAACCACATTTCTCTCCTACGACTCCGAAAAGCCAATTCTATTGCCTTATGGGAAAAATCAAGCAATATAAAACCACCCTTGGCGCGTTCATCCAGAGCGACAAAGGGCAGCGTTTCTTCAACTTCGCCTACTCAATCGGTGCGGCCATCGTAATCTGGGGCGCGCTGTTCAAAATCCTCCACCTCCCCGGCGGCAACTTCCTGCTGTCGCTCGGCATGGGCACCGAGGTGCTCATGTTCACCCTCACGGCTTTCGACCGCCCTCCCAAGCAATATAAATGGGAGCAGGTGTTCCCAGTGTTCGAAACCGGCGACGCCAACGACCGTCCCGACTTTGAAAAGGGCGGGGGAGTTGTTATTGCCGGCGGCGCGCCCGCGGCTGGTGGAGCTCCCTCGACCGGACACGTTGCCCAGGCGCCGCTCGTGTCGCCCGACCTTTCGGGCGCTTCACCGGCTGAAATGATGGCCGGCATCACCTCGGCCTCGCAGCTCTACGTCGACCAGCTCACGGAGATGACCCGCGAGTTGCGCCACCTCCAGGAGTCGACCCGCGCGCTCAACACCGTCAGCGACGTGCTTCTCGAGTCCTACAGGGCTATCACCGAAAATTCCGAGAACATCACCCGCTCGTCCAACGGCTATGTCGAGCAGATGCAGGACCTCAACCGCAATATCAACGGGCTGAACACAATCTACGAAATCCAGCTCAAAAGCGTTTCCTCGCAGCTCGACGCCATCGACCGCGTCAACCGGGGCATCAAGGATATCAGCCAAATGTACGAGCAGTCGTCCGACGCGTCGTCGCGCTATTGCGCCGAAACCGAGAAGATGGCCCGCTACATGCAGCAGCTTAACTCGGTTTACGAAAAGATGATTACAGCCATGACCATCAATATGTACAACCCCATGGCTGCGGCTGCCGCCGCCTCGGCAACCCAGGGCCAGCAACCGCAGGCCCCCGTGCCCCCTGTCCCTCCGGCCGAAGCGCCCGAGGCGTGAGGAGCACCACAACCACTCAGCAAACTCATTGAACGAAACTCTCTAAACCTCATATACATTGGGCACCAGTAACAACCAGCTATCCCCGCGCCAGAAGATGATAAACTTGATGTATATCGTCCTGACCGCCATGCTGGCACTTAACGTGTCGAGCGACGTGCTCAACGGCTTCACGCAGGTCGAGGAGGGGCTGACGCGCACCAACGACAATGTCGAGCAGCGCAACGAGGCCATCCTTTCAACCCTGCGGTCGTTTGCCGAAAAGAACCCCGACAAGGGCCAGCGTTGGTATGACAAAGCTGCCGAAGTGCGCGGCGTCACCAACACACTATGCCACGAAATCGACTCAATCAAGGAACTCATCGTGCGCGAAGCCGACGGCAAGGGGGGCAAAGTCGACGACATTCAGAACCGCGACAACCTCGAGGCCGCCTCAGTGATTATGCTCAACGGGTCGAATCCTCTTGGGAAAAGACTCCGCGAAAACGTTGATGGCTACCGCGACTATGTGGCCTCGCTCATGACCGACTCAGTTAAGCGCGACAACGTGCTGAAAGCGCTCTCTACAGAGCCCGTGCAGCGCAAGGGCAACATAGGGAAAATGGCGTGGGAAGAAACGAAATTCGACAACCAGCCCGTGGTGGCGGCCGTGACGCTGCTCACCAAGCTCCAGAACGACATCAAATATGCCGAAGGCGAGGCCTTGCAGACTCTGCTGGCCAATGTCGACGCCGGCGACGTCCGCGTCAACGAGTTGAACGCCTTCGTAATCCCTAACAGCCGTGTAGTGATGCGCGGCGGCAAGTACACGGCCAATATTGTGCTCGCGGCAGTCGACACCACGGCTCGCCCCGCTGTGTTCATCAACGGCACCAAGCTCGCCAACGACCGCGGTCTCTACGAGTTCAACCCCGGGGCTACCGGCACCTTCGACTATAAGGGCTACCTCGAGGTTCCGGCTGGCGATGGCTCCATGAACCGCCTCCCGTTCGAATCGTCCTACACCGTGATCGAGCCTACCGCCACTGTCTCGGCCACGATGATGAACGTGCTCTACGCCGGCATCGACAACCCGATTTCAATTTCCGTGCCCGGCGTGGCCAACAGCGCCGTGACAGCGACTATGACCAATGGAACCCTCTCGCGCAAAGGCGATAGTTGGGTAGCCCACCCTGCCAAAGTGGGCGAGGATGCCGTCGTGACAGTCAACGCCCAGATGGATGGGCGCCCGATGACGGTGGCTACCACCAAGTTCCGCGTGCGCAAGCTACCCGACCCGACCCCTTACATCGCGTTTAAGGATGCCAACGGGGCCGAGAATCGCTACAAAGGTGGTGGCCGCGGCATCTCCAAGGCCCTCCTTATGTCGGCTCCAGGCATCGAGGCCGCTATCGACGACGAGCTTCTCAACATCCAGTTCAAGGTCGTAAGTTTTGAAACCGTGTTTTTCGACTCAATGGGCAATGCGATTCCCGAAGTTTCCAACGGGTCGCAGTTCTCGCAGCGCCAAAAGGATTCGTTCCGCCGCCTCAGCCGCGGCAAGCGATTCTACATATCCCGCGTGAAAGCCACCGGCCCCGACGGCATTACCCGCGACCTGGCTCCTATTGAAGTGATAATCAATTAACAACTGCCGCTTCACGACGGTAAACCCTCCACAGAACAATCCAACTCAGCCATGAACCTGATTGCCAAATATGCCATAGCCTGCGCGGTGATTGCCGCCGGTTTCTTCTCTGCCACGGCCCAGGACGATGGGGCGACCCCGTCGTCGGGCACTTCGATCGTGCGCCGCAGCGGTGCCTCTGGCCCGTCGCGCCGAGGCGAGCAGAACCAGCAGCCCGGAGTCACCGACCGCATGCAGAAGCACTTCTCCACGGAGTCGAACATCTCTGATGCCGACCGCATGTGGATGCGCGTGATTTATCGCGACCTCGAAGTGAAGAACCCCAAGAACGCCCCGCTTTATTTCCCCGAAGAGGTGATCGACGGGCAGGAGAACCTGTTCCGCATTCTTATGCGCCTTTTGGCCAACAATCAGGTGGCTGCCTACGAGTATCTCGACGGCAAGGAGATTTTCACTGACCAGTATCGCCTGAAAGTGCGCGACATGCTCGACCGCTTCCACGTCATGTACACCGACGCGAAAGGCTCAACCGAGAAGAACCCCAAATTCTCGATTGACGAGAGCGACGTTCCCGCCAACGAGGTGTTGTCGTACTACATCCTTGAAAAATGGGAGTTTGACTCGCGCACCAATAAGACCCGCCGCGTGGTGGAAGCGATTTGCCCGGTGCTCCACCGCTCTGACGATTTCGGCGGCGACGCGGTTCGCTATCCCATGTTCTGGGTTAAGATGAGCGACATCCGACCCTACTTGGCGCAGCAATATATCTTTATCGACGACGACAACAACCTGCCCAAATACACCTACGACGATTTCTTCCGCATGTCGATGTACGACGGCGACATCTACAAGACCCGAAATTTGAGCAACCGCTCGATGATGCAGATGTTCCCCGACCCCGACGACCGCAAACGCGCCCAGGATAGCATCCAGAACCGTCTCGACTCGTTCGACAAGAAGCTGTGGGTGCCCTCGCGCGAGGAGGTGATTGCCGCCCGCGAGGCCCGCGAGGCCGCTGAAGCCGCAAAGGCCGAGGCTGAGGCCACCGGGGCCGACATCCAGTCGCGCGACGGTGATGAGGTGGCAGCTCCCGCCCCCGCTGCCGAGAAGAAGGCGGTGCGATCAACCCGCGGCAAAAAGTCGACAACCGGCGCGTCGGCTACCAAAAAGAAGACCCGCAAGGAGGCCAAGCCAAAGGCTCCCAAGTCGAGTTCCTCCTCTTCGTCTGCAGTGCGCTCGGTGCGCCGTCGCAAGTGACCATAAAGGCGCTTGCCGCCATTCATAACGCTAATTCTAAGCCAATCAACCTGCCTGTATGAACGATTTCATATCGATTCTCCGGCGATTCGTGCCCCCCTACAAGAAGTACTTGATATTGAACATCGTGTTCAATATCTTGGCTTCTTTTTTGACCCTTTTCTCTTTCGCGATTATCATCCCCATTCTGGAGATGCTGTTCAAGATTCGCGAAGCGGCCTACACCTATATGCCCCTCGGCGAGGGGCATTCGTTGAAGGATGTCGTAATCAACAACTTCTATTACTACACTCAGCAGGTGATTGACACATACGGCCCGGGCGCGGCGCTGGCAATGCTGGCGGCGCTCCTTGTGTTAATGACCGGTTTGAAAACCGGCGCGACATACCTCGCCAGCTATTTCATCATCCCGATGCGCAGCGGCATCGTGCGCGACATACGCAACTATGTGTTCGACAAGATGGTGACCCTACCCATCTCGTTCTTTACCTCCGAGCGTAAGGGCGACGTGATGGCCCGCATGAGCGGCGATGTCGGCGAAATCGAGAACTCCATCATGACTTCGCTCGACATGGTGTTCAAGAACCCGATTATGATTCTTGTGTGCCTCACTATGATGATCGCCGTGTCGTGGCAGCTCACAGTGTTCGTGCTCATTTTGCTGCCGCTTGCAGGTCTCGTGATGGGAAAAGTGGGCAAGAGCCTCAAGCGTAAGAGCCTTGAGCAACAGAACCAATGGGGTGTGTTGATGAGCAATATCGAGGAGTGTCTCGGCGGCTTGCGCATTATCAAGGCGTTCAACGCCGAGCAGAAAGTGGCCGATCGCTTCCACCGCGAGAATATGCTCTACTATAAGCTGTCGACCCGCATCATGCGCCGCCAGAATCTCGCGCACCCCATGAGTGAATTCCTTGGGACAACCGCCATAGCCATCGTGCTGTGGTTTGGCGGCGCTTTGATTCTCAACGGCGCGTCGTCGCTCGAAGCCCCGGAGTTCATCTACTACATGATTATCTTCTACAGCATCATCAATCCGGCAAAGGACCTTTCAAAGGGAATGTACGCCATTCAGAAGGGGCTTGCGTCGATGGTGCGTGTCGACAAGATTCTCAACGCTCCGAACCCCATCCACGATCCGGCGGACCCCAGGCACATCGACAAGCTCAAAGGGAACATCCGCTATTCCGACGTTTCGTTCAGCTATGGCGACAACGAGGTGCTCCACGACATAAACCTCGACATTCCGGCCGGAGCAACCGTGGCCCTCGTGGGGCAGTCGGGTTCCGGCAAGTCAACGATGGCCGACCTGCTGCCACGATTCTATGATGTCGACAAAGGCTCCATCACAATCGACGGTGTCGACGTGCGCGATATGAAAGTCCACGATCTGCGTTCCTTCATGGGTAATGTCAACCAGGAGGCCATTCTATTCAACGACACTTTCTACAACAACATCACTTTTGGCGTTAAAAACGCGACGATGGACGAGGTTGTGGCGGCGGCAAAAATCGCCAATGCCGACGAGTTCATCCGCTCGTCGGAAAACGGCTACGACACCAATATCGGCGACCGCGGATGCCGGCTCTCGGGCGGCCAGCGCCAACGCGTGTCCATCGCCCGCGCCATTTTGAAGAACCCCCCCGTTCTCATTCTCGACGAGGCAACCTCGGCCCTCGACTCCGAAAGCGAAAAGGTTGTGCAGGAAGCGCTCGAGCGTCTGATGAAGGGGCGCACCACGCTTGTCATTGCCCACCGGCTTTCAACCATCAAAAACGCCGACATAATCTGCGTGCTTCATGAAGGGCGAATTGTCGAGGCAGGGTCCCACGACGAGCTTTTGGCTCGCAATGGCTACTACCGCCGCCTTGTCGATATGCAGAAGTTCTGACCCCCGTCGGGCTTAATAAACACAGGCGAGATTATACAGGTATGAAAACAAGCGACCCGGCCTCACGGTCGGGTCGCTTGTTTGAATTTGTTTCGCATGAAGTCAAGCTGTTTCTTCTTGATTCATAAATTCATTTCCTTATCGGCGTTCCCCTCTGGGAACAGATAAGTGCTAAACCAATTCTATCAATCATTAACCAATCTATATCAATCTTGCTTATGAAGTCTTGTTTCTGTAATTAAGACGCTTTTGTGGGGCAAAAGGTTTTATCAGATTTGGTAAAATATCCTTAAAAAGGTGTGAAAGATAGTGAATATCCTGCTTTTGTGCCTCAGTATTAGTAACTTTGGGCATGCTTAATAATTTCAGACACCGGGCAAAGCGGTTTCGCGCCCTCGCGGCAGCGTGCCTCGCGGCAGTGACGGCGGCCGGGGCGGTCGACTATGTC
>CAYTBH010000014.1:3908-20881 GCA_964435935.1 uncultured Alistipes sp. | reverse complement strand
CCTCGCGGCAGCGTGCCTCGCGGCAGTGACGGCGGCCGGGGCGGTCGACTATGTCGGCTGTGTCGAGGAGGCAGAGCGGGCCATCGCCAAGGGGAACTATGAACTCGCCGCCGAGTGGCTCAAAGAGGCGATGACCTCCGAGCCCTCGAATGCCAACAATGTGCTGTTGCTATCGAACCTCGGGATGGTGCAGTTCTACGATGGCAAGGACTCGCTCGCGCTCAACACCCTGTCGCAGGCGCGTGCCATGGCTCCCGGTTCGGTAACAATTCTCGCAAACCGTGCGCGCGTGCTCGACCATCTTGGCAGGCGCGACGACGCTCTCGCCGACCTTTCGCTCGCGATAGAGACCGATTCGACTTACGCGCCGGCCCGCTATGAGCGTGGCGCCCTAAGGCTTGATGCCGGCGATATGGCCGGGGCCGAGGAGGATATGCTCGCCCATCGTCGTCTTATGCCCAGGGCGAGGCAGTCGCTCCTGGCCCTGGCGATAATATATTCCTCGACGGGGCGCTCTTTAGAATCCATCAAGGCCTACACCGAGTTGCTTGAAGGGCATCCCGATGCCGACCTCCTTTCGGCCCGCGCGATGTGCCGCATGGATCTCGGGCAACTCCCGGAGGCTGCCGACGACATCCAGGCGGGCCTCGAAATCGCTCCCGAGGAGCCGGGGCTCTATCTGTGCCGGGCGCGGCTCAACAGGCTTCGCTATCGCGAGGCCGATGCCGAGGCCGACCAGCGGCGTGCCGCCGAGCTTATGGGTGCCACCAAATAAACCTTTGCCGCAGCCGTGTTGTTTTAACTGAAAACTTAACAACATCAGGCTATGAAAAAAATTCCCGCTCTTGCGATTTCTGCTCTTTTGACCGCCCTCTCTGCCGGGGCCTGGACTGTTCCCGACGAAACGCTCCACTATGCCGTGCGCTATAAATGGGGCTTCATCGACGCCAACGCCGGTATCGCCACTCTTTCAACGGTCAACAATCCCGATAACGGCACTTTCACCGCTTCGCTTTCAGGCAAGTCGGTCGACCTGCTCGGTCATTATTATACCGTAGCCGACAACATGACCGGCACCATAATGGCCAACACCTTTGAGCCTGTTTACACGCAGCATCTCACCAATGAGTCGGGCGAGTTTGCTATTGAAACCATCACCTACGACCAGTCGGGCTCTTCGGCGAAAGGTGAAATCGTGAAGCGCCTCCCCAACGGCGAGGTCGTGCGCTCGCGCGTCAGCCATTACGCCGGCGGCCTCACCCTCGACCTCTTGGCGGTATTCTACTATGTGCGCCAGATTCCTTACGAACAGATGCAGCCAGGTGAGTCTGTCACAGTGAACATCTTTGCCGGACAAACCCCCGAAACCCTCACCGTCACCTACAACGGACCTCAGACCAAATCGGTGAACGGCAGCGATGTCAGCACGTTCGGCACCACTCTGGTGTTCTCCACTCAGACCCCGACTGAAACCAGCGACACGATGGATATCTGGATTTCCAACGACGACCAACGCGCGCCGGTGGTAATCGATGGTTCTCTCAAATTCGGCCATATCGAGTGCACCCTGTTGGGCCAGGAGGCTGAAAACTTTTGATGAGCTTAAACCCTGTGGCACCAACGCCGTCTAAATGACATGATGAGAAAGTTATTGACCACATTGGCATTGCTGCTTGCCGCTCTTCCCGCCATGAGAGCGTGGGAAGTCCCCACGGAGAAACTCACCTACGACATAATGTATAAGTGGGGGCTAATCAACAAGAAGGCAGGCGACGTGACCATCTCCACCGCGATGTCGCCCGACTCACCCGAGTTCAAGGCGCTCCTCACGGCGCGGACGGCTAAGTGGGCCGACCGCTTCTATCTCGTGCGCGACACGCTCAAAGGCAACATAGCGAAGGCCAATTTCTACCCCTCGTATTACGAGAAGATTGCCCGTGAGGGTGGCGATTACAACCACGACATCCTCACCTATCAGCGCGCAGGCGCTAATGTCAAGGCCGATGTGAAAGTGGCACGCCAGAAAAAGGATGCCAAAGAGGTGAAGCACTCCACTAAAACGCTGACGGCCACAGGCCCCACGCTCGATATGCTGAGCGCGTTCTATTTCATGCGGTCGTTTGACTTCGCGAACCTACATAAGGGGCAGATGGTGAAGCTCACCGTGTTCTCAGGCCGCGAGAAGGAGATTCTCACCATCCATTTCGACAACAAGGATAAGGTGAAAATAGGCAAAAAGGAATACGAAGCCTACCATATCACGTTCACCTTCACCTCGGGCGATGGCCGCAAAACCTCCGACAACATGGATGCCTGGATTTCCATCGGGCCAGAGCGCATACCGCTCCTTCTCGAGGGGAAACTCCCTGTTGGCAAAGTGCGTGCCGTATATTCCGGCCCGATTCCCTCCACCGCCGGCTGACGCTGGTGGCCCCTAAGTCAGTCCTTGCGGTTTGGGTTGGCGGGGAACCAGCCTTTGCGCACCCTCTCGGCCTGCTCGGCAACCTCCTTTATGCTCCAGAACGATGAAAACGCCGTCACAGCGAGCAGGCACGACAGTACCCCGCTGGTGACGAGCGCCCCGAAGGCAGTCGCGACACCCATGGTAGCGAAAGCCCATTTCACCCGCTGGCCGAAATAGTATTCCCCCTTGATGACCAGGGGGTGGAAAACTCCGATTATTACAAACGTGCACGCCCCCACGAGGAGGCCTTCCCAGTTGAGATTGCTTAATTCCATAAGTGGCATATCGCGCTATTATGGCGGCAAAGGTAGCTAAACCGAGTCTAATTTTAAAGGTGTCATGCGCTTTTGTCGCTATTTTTTGGCGTATGTGAAATATTGTTGCTATATTTGGCGGTGTTTTATGCGCCCGAATCCCCGCGACGGGATTGCGAGCTTTGTGCCCAAACTAACTTTATATTCCCTTTTATGGAAACCTCTCAGCCGGCTCCCGCTCTTGAACCCCAGGACGGAGCTTTAAAGACTCCCGAGGTCGTTTTCGAATCCGCCGAAGCGACCGAAACCTCTGCAAACGAAGTTGATGTCCCCGCAACCGCAACCCCCGACGGCGACGCGCCGCTCGCGGTTGAAGAAGAGATGGCCGAAGCCATCGAAGTTGCCGGCGATGGCTCCGCTGCCGATGAAGGCGACAAGAGCCGTCCAGAGCTTAAAACCAAACAAGAGGTGATTGCCGCCCTCAAAGAGCTTGCCGAAGAGGATACTCTCCGGGTTGGCCGCGACGAAATGTCGTACCTCAAACAGCGTTTCTATGCCATCCACAACGCCGAGGCCGAGGCCCAGCGCGACGCTTTCGTGGCCGAGGGTGGCGCTCCCGAGGACTTCAAACCAGCTCTCGACCCTGCCGAGGAGGAGTTCAAGGCTTTAATGGCCGCGGTGAAAGAGAAGAAAGCCGCCCTTCTGGCCGCTGAAGAAGCCGCCAAGGCCGAAAACCTCGCGCGCAAAAAGGCCCTCATCGCCGAGCTGAAAGAGCTTTCGGCTGATGCCGACAACGCTAACCGCGCCTTCCCCCGCGTGAAGGAAATACAGGCTGAATTCAAGGAGATTGGCGAAGTGCCCGCCACCGAGGCCACCGACATCTGGAAAGATTTCCAGGCCAGCGTGGAGCAATTCTACGACCAATTGAAGATTAACAAGGACCTGCGCGACTACGATTTCCGCAAGAACCTCGAACTCAAAACCCTCCTTTGCGAAGAGGCCGAGAAGCTCGACCAGGAGGACGACATAGTGCTTGCGTTCAAGCGCTTGCAGAACTTCCACGACGAATGGCGCCAGACCGGCCCCGTGGCAAAGGAAGTGCGCGACGAAATTTGGAACCGCTTCAAGGACGCGTCGTCGGTGATCCGCAAAAAATACCAGGCTTTCTTCGAAGAGCGCAAGTCGCGCGAAGAGGCCAACGAGAAGGCTAAAACCGAAATCTGCGAGCGCCTCGAAGCCCTCGATTTCGACAGCATCAAGTCGTTTGCCGGATGGGACGAGATGACAAACCTCATCCTCCAGGCTCAGAAAGACTGGAAGGCCATCGGCTACGCCTCGCGCAAGGCCAACAACGCCCTCTTTGCCCGCTTCCGCGCCGTCTGCGACCGCTTCTTCACCCTCAAAGGCGAGCGCTACCGCGCCATGAAGGACGAGCTCCAGGCCAACCTCGCCAAGAAAACCGCCCTCTGCGAAAAGGCCGAGGCACTGAGCCAGTCGACCGACTGGCGCAAGACCGCCGACCAGCTCGTGGCCCTGCAGAAAGAGTGGAAAACCATCGGCACCGTGCCCCGCAAGTTCTCCGACGCCGTTTGGCAGCGTTTCCAGAAAGCTTGTGACTCCTTCTTCGAAAACCGCAAGAAGAACCTCAGCGAGTCGCGCTCGGTCGAGGAGGCTAACCTCGCCCAGAAACGCCAGGTGATTGCCGACCTCAAGGCTATTCCCGCCGACATGCCCCGCAACGAAGCCATCCCCATGGTTAAAGAGCTGCAGGCCAAGTGGAACAGCATCGGCCATGTGCCTTTCCGCGAAAAGGATAAAATCTACACCGAATACCGCGCCGTTTGCGATGCCCTCTACAGCCGCGAAGGCGACCGTGGCGACCGCGGAATGTCGCGTTTCGAGGATGTGATTAAGGAAATCGGGTCTGACCAGCAGAAGCTCTATCGCGAACGCGAGCGCATCCAGCGTGCCTGCGAAATCAAGCGCAACGAGCTCAAAACCTACGAGAACAACCTCGGCTTCCTCTCGTCAAAGAGCAAGACGGGCGATTCGATGGTGCGCGAAATGGAGCGTCGCATCCAGCGCATCAAGGACGACCTTGCCGCCACAGAGGCAAAAATAAAGCTCATCGATGCCAAAATTAAAGGCTGAACGACATGACAGAAGAAGATCTGAAGCGTCTTGAAGCCGATGCCGACGGACTGGCCTCGTACGAGCATATCGCCAACCATGTGGCCACTATCGACGATGTCGACCTCGAAAAGGTAATCGACCGCATCGAGAAGGTCGACATCAACGGCCAGTTTGCCGTCAGCGCGGCGCGCTATCTCTTTGCCACCGACCGCGAGCGCTTCGCGCCCGCCGTCAGCCGGCTCATCGCCATCAGCATTGAGAAGGACCGCGACCGCTCGTACATCGGGTCGCTCCTGCAGAGCATCTACGGCCCCGACTATGCCGAGCGCGCCGCCGAGCTTTCGGCAGCCGACGATAATTTCCGCCGCATTTATAAGCGTCTGTTCCATCAGTCGCCGATCTAATCCGCCCACAAGACAATGAAAAAATCCGCAATTTGGGCTGTGGTCGCGGTGTGCGTCATCGCGGCCGGAGCCGCGGCACTCGCAACAGCCAAAAAGAAATCCGCAAAAATGAATCAGAAACCCACCACCGCCCAGACCGTTGAATCGGGCGATGCGATAGTCGACATCAAGACAACTGCCGGCGATATCAAAGTGCGCCTCTTCGGCGACACCCCCAAACACCGCGACAACTTTCTGAAACTCGCGAAAGAGGGGTTCTACGACGGGGTCCTCTTCCACCGCGTCATCAACGAATTCATGATTCAGACCGGCGACCCTGATTCGAAAAACGCCCCCGCGGGCAAGATGCTCGGCGCCGGCGGTCCCGGCTACAACATTGATGCCGAAATCGTTTATCCCAAGCACTTCCATAAGTATGGAGCGCTTGCCGCCGCTCGCCAGGGCGACCAGGTGAACCCCGAGCGTAAATCCTCTGGCTCGCAGTTCTATATCGTCACGGGTAAAACCTACAACGATTCAACTCTGGCCCAGATGGAGCAGCGCGCCCAGCAGATGCAAATCAAGGAGATTTTCGATCGTCTCGCCTCCGAGCGCCGCGACTCAATCATGACAATGCGCCGCAACCGCGACATGATGGGCCTCCAGGCTCTTCAGGACGAGCTCATCAAGATGGCGCAGGCCGAGGCACAGACGCATCCCGCGCTCCTGTCGGCCGAGCAGCGCGAGGCCTACAAAACCGTGGGCGGCGCTCCGCATCTCGACGGCCAGTACACCGTCTTCGGCGAGATTGTCGAAGGGCTCGATGTCATTAAGGCAATCGAAGGTGTTGCCACCGACTCGCACGACCGTCCGAAAGAGGATGTCAAAATCTTGTCAATGAAGGTTGTCAAGGAGTGAAAGACGTTACCCGCTTCACGCTTGCCAACGGCCTCCGCGTTGTTCATCATTACAATCCCGGCGCCGCTATGGCCATGGTCGATGTCCTTTACGACGTCGGCTCGCGCGACGAGCGCCCCGACCATACCGGGATGGCCCACCTCTTCGAGCACCTTATGTTCGCGGGGTCGGTCAATATAGCCGATTATGATGGTGAGTTGCAAAAGGCCGGTGGCATGTCAAATGCCTGGACGTCGCAAGACTTCACCAACTTCTACGACATCGTCCCCTCCCGGAACATTGAAACCGCCCTGTGGCTCGAAAGCGACCGCATGCTCTCGCTGGCGTTTTCCGACAAGGGCCTCGAGGTGCAACGCTCGGTGGTGGTCGAGGAGTTCAAGCAAGTGTGCCTCAACCGCCCTTACGGCGACATTGACCATCATCTGAAGGCGCTGTGCTATCGCCACCATCCCTATCGCTACCCTGTGATAGGCAAGGAGTTCAGCCACATCGAAAATGTCACCCAGGACGATGTGCGAGCCTGGTTCGCGGCCCATTACGCGCCAAACAATGCCGTTTTAGCCGCCTCTTGCGACATCCCGGCTGACCAGTTCCGCGCGATGGTTGAACGATGGTTTGGCTACATTCCCGCCCGTGCGATAGCCCCGAGGAATCTTCCCGTTGAGCCGCTCCCAGCAGAGCCGAGGATTAAGGAGGTTTCAGGCAACGTGCCCCAGACATGGATTACCATGGCCTACCCGATGGACCGCTATGGAACTCCCGCGTATTTCGCCGCCGACCTCGTGAGCGATGTGCTTTCCAACGGCCGCTCGTCGCGCCTTTACCGCGCGCTGCTCGCTCCGGGGAAAATATTCTCCGACCTCGATTGCAGCATTTCAGGCACCGAGGACCCGGGACTCATGCTCGTCAGCGGTCGGCTGCTCGGCAATGGTCCGCAGGCCGAGAAGGAGGCTATCGATGCCGTCAACGCCGAGATTGGCCGCCTGATTGAGGGCGGGGTAGGGGAGCAGGAGCTTGCCCGCTGCCTAAACCGCCTGGAGAGCTCGCGTACGTTCGATGTGCTCACCCTCATGAACCGGGTGCAGTCGCTCGCCCTGGCCGAATACCACGGCGAGGACCTCGCGACCTCCATCGAGGCGAACTACCGGCCCCTCACCGCCACCGACGTGCGCGACACTGCGGAAGCAATTTTCAACCCGGCGAGAGCCATGACTCTGATTTACCGCCCCGAGAAAGGCTGAATCCCTTTCCCCTCGGGCATCAATAATTGATTAACAGCACCTAAATATACAGCTATGACTTTTTCCCAGAACTGCAACGAGATTTTCGACCGCGCCACTGCCGACTATCATCTGACAGACTCTATCGACGCCCCGGCACCCCGCCCATACGGCGACGAAGGCATCGAGGCAACTCTCTATGGCAAAAACTGGATTGACGTGTGCCAGTGGCACATGGAGGACCTCATCCGCGACCCGCAGATTGAGCCCGTCGAAGCGGTGAAGCTCAAGCGCATTATCGATAAGTCAAACCAGGACCGCACCGATCTCGTTGAAGAAATCGACACATATTTCCGAGACAAATATAAGGATGTGAAAGTCCTTCCCGACGCGACCATCAACACCGAAAGCCCCGCATGGGCCATCGACCGCCTCTCGATTCTCGCCGTGAAGATTTTCCACATGCGCCAGGAGGCTGAGCGCGCCGATGCCACCCCCGAGCACCGCGCCCGTTGCGTCGCGAAGCTCGAAGTGCTTCTCGACCAGCGCAAGGACCTCACCGAGGCCATCGACACCCTGCTCGACGACATCGCGGCAGGCCGCAAATACATGAAGGTCTACCGCCAGATGAAGATGTACAACGACGCCGACACAAACCCGGTGCTCTACGCTAAAAAAGCCTGATAATTAACCCTTTTGTACATTTAAGCCCATAAATCTTGAAGAGTATGGACTTGGAAACCAATAACCCCCGCGGGCTCAAAAGCGTGCTTGTAGCGCGCTTTTCTGCCCTTGGCGATGTCGCCATGACGGTGCCGGTGCTTTATAGCGCTTGCCGCTGTTACCCCGATGTGCGGTTCATTTTCGTCACGCGCAAATCTATGACCTCGATTTTCGTCAACGCGCCTTCGAATCTTACGGTGGTTGGAGTGAATCTCGAAGACTATAAGGGGATTATGGGGCTCAAGCACCTGTTTGACCAGTTGCGGGCCGACTATGGTTTCGACGGGTTCATCGACCTCCACGACGTGCTGCGAACCAAAGTGCTCGCCATGTTCTGCCGTCTCAAGGGGATTCCTGTCGCGGTGATAAACAAAGGCCGCAAAGGGAAACGGGCGCTCACACGCCGCACAAACAAGGTGCTACTCCCCCTCATTTCCTCGCGTGCGCGCTATCGCCAGGCCTTCCACCGCATCGGTCTACCTGTTGAGAGCCGCTTCGACGGTCTCTTCGATGGAGGCAAGGGAAATCCGGCGGAGTTCGCCACCGTCAGCGGCCCGAAACAACCGGGCGAAGTGTGGATTGGCATAGCGCCGTTTGCCAAGCACGATGGGAAAATCTACCCCATCGAGTTGATGGAGAAGGTCGTCGCCGAGCTGGTAAAGCGTCCCGGAACTAAGCTGTTCCTTTTCGGAGGCGGGGAAAAAGAGGCCGCTCTGCTTTCAAGCTGGGCCGAAAAGTTCCCGGGGGTCGTATCCCTCGCCGGCAAGCGGCTCGGCTTCAAAGTGGAGCTGTCGCTTGTGAGCCATCTCGACGTGATGGTGTCGATGGACTCCGCCAATATGCACCTTGCGTCGCTCGTCGCGACCCCCGTTGTGAGCGTTTGGGGTGCCACCCACCCTTATTGCGGCTTCAAGGGGTGGCGACAGCAAGAGGCCGACATCGTGCAACTCCCCATGACCTGCCGCCCATGCTCGGTTTTCGGCAATAAGCCATGTTTCCGCGGCGACTACCACTGTCTGCGCGCCATCGCGCCCTCGATGATTGTCGAGAGGGTCAACAGCCACTTGCCCGCTCAATGAGCGCTGCTGGCGAAAAGAAGTTTTTTATATCATGAGAATGCGTTATCATCTATTGGTGTGTGCCCTCCTGGCCTCGGCTGTGAATGCCGGAGCCGACGTGCCGCGCGGCTACTATAATTCGCTCGCGGGCAAAAAGGAGGCGGCGTTGAAAAATGCTATCCACACGCTCACTTACAACCATACGCTCATCTCGTCGTACAACGACCTGCCGCAGTATTTCCGTTCGACCGACGTCTATCCCGTTGGCAATGAGCGTTATGGCGAGTGGTGGGATATGTATGGCAACATCCCCCTGTATGTCAATACTTTCTGGGGACTCAACCGAGAACACTCACTGCCCAAAAGCTGGTGGGGTGGCGCGACAAGCACCCCGGCCTACACCGATTTGAACCACCTTTATCCCTCGGAAAAGGATGCCAACATGGCAAAATCCAACTACCCGCTCGGCAAGGTGCAGACAACGACCTTCAACAACGGTGTCTCCAAAGTGGGCTACGCTGTCACAGGCTATGGGTTCGGTGCTCCCCAGGTGTTCGAGCCAGCCGACGAATATAAGGGTGACTTCGCTCGCACCTACTTCTACATGGCGTGCTGCTACCAGAATCTCACCTGGAAGTACACCTATATGTTCAACAACAACGATTATCCCACGCTCAATTCCCGCGCGCAGGAGATGCTGCTTGAATGGAGCCGCAACGACCCCGTCAGCCAGAAGGAGATTGACCGCAACGAGCAAGTGTATCGCTTCCAGGCCAACCGAAACCCGTTCATCGACTATCCCGAACTTGCCGAGTATCTGTGGGGCAACCGGAAGGGACTCCCTTTTGATCCGTACGCCTCGCAGGAGCCAGCCACTGACCCCGTTTTGATTACCCCGGTGCAGGGCATGGCACTCGACTTCGGCGAAGTGGCCATAGGAAGCGCCGGAGAGGCCTCGCTTCAATTCCGCGGCCAGGATATCACCCAGAACCTTAGCCTGCGCGTCATAGGCAACGACCCCGCGATGTTCTCGCCAGAGGCAACCTCGATTCCCTACAGCCGTGTTAACACTGACAACGGCACTTGGCTGAAAATTGCCTACCGCCCGACCGAAATCGGCGAACACTCGGCGACGTTGCTCGTCTATGACTATTCCGACGGAGGCTCGCGCGGAGTGATGCTCCACGCCCGGTGCCTCCCGGTGCCCGAACTGCACGGGTTTGAGGCACTGCCGGCTACCGACATCACCTCCACCTCCTACACCGCCCGTTGGGAAGTACCCGTCTACAATGGTGTTGAAGATGTGGTGGACTACTACGTCGTTACCCGCAGCCATACCAACAACGGCCAGTCGTCGGAGGAGGACCATGTTGCCGAAGGCGACTATCTCGAGGTGACTGATTGCGAGCCCGGGTCGATAGAGAGCTACCGCGTGCGCTCCTGCCGCCTGGGCTATTACTCGGAACCCACCAACTGGATTACCGTCAATTTGCAATCGGGCCTGTCGAACGTCGTTGCCGATAACCTCCTCGGCACAGCCTTCGAGCCAGGCGGGGTTCGGTTTGTGTGCGGAGCTCCGCATCACGATGTCAGCGTCTACGACCTCTCAGGGCGCTTGGTGCTATTCCTGCCTGTGGTTGAGAATAATATGACCATCCAGCTCCCCTACGGCGCCTATATCGTCAGCTCGCCAACGCAGCGCTCGCCGCTGCGCATATTAGTGGCAGATTGATGCCCACAACGAGAGAGAAAACATGTTTTATAACATATTTTTTGCCCCGATTATGAACCTTCCCCTCTCATAGTCTGTTTTTAATAGTGAAAGCCGACGCAAAGGCTTCGTTTCAACTATGGTTTCATTTTAAAAACTAACGACTATGAAACATCTTATTTCAAAAATGGCCCATTGGTACTTTGACCATGCGGCTGAGACTTACAACTCAAGTCCCTGGTGCGACTAACGCACCCGTTAACACAACGAGAAACTTACAACTAAAAAAGTATTTAACCACCTACGGGCCGCGACGCTTCACGCCGCGGCCTTTTTTCGTGTTTTTCTACTCGGGACACCCCGTCGGCGAGGGAGTGGGAATTTAACAATGGGGATGGGGCGCGATTAAAGTTTTTTTGCTAAATTTGGAGGCTATTTAGTAGCGTTTAACATACGAATCAACCAAACATCTGAGTATCAGCAAAAAGACCATCAAGCCGTTTTGCCAAAAGCGTGTGCTCCGAAGCTAATCGAGCCAGAGAGGCGCGACACCGAGTTTATGGCGCGCACCGCGGGGCAAACATTGAAGAGAATTATTTTTAACCAACTTCTATATTATGAGAGTTAAACTGTTTCTAACCCTGCTCGCTTCGGCAACGCTGCCGGCGCTTGCCCAGCAGGGCGCCACCGTGACGGGCGTCATCACCGACGCCGACACAGGTGCCCCGATTTCCGGAGCAGTAGTCACCATCCCCGCGCAAGGGATCTCAGTCACCACCGGCCCTGCCGGCGATTACCGCATCAGCAACTCCCGGCCTGGCGAAGTGCTGCTCCAAGTAACCGCCCCCGGATATCTCGATGGCGCTGTGCAGACACTCGTTTACGATGGTTCAAACCAGGGCGTCGACTGCGTGATGCTGCTCGACGACAACACCTCGGCATATCTTGCCGAAGGCGCCAACGACCTCTTCTACGACGAATCATTTATCGATGACGACTCAGAGGGGAGCAACGGCCAGAGCATCTCGGCGCTCACCGGCTCCTCCGACGACATCTACTACAAGTTTACCCGTTTCGGCTTCCAACCCCTCTACTCCAACTACCGCGGCCTCAACAGCTCGGCTGCTGAAACCTACATCAACGGAATGCCCATGAACGACCTCATCCGCGGCGGCTTCTCCTTCTCGCAGCTCGGCGGCATGACTTCGCGCGCTTTCCGCAACAACACTTCCACCGCCGGCCTTGGCGCAGCCTCCTACGGCTTCTCGGGCCTGGGTGGTTCGCAAAACTTCAACACCATCACTGAAAACTATTCGCCCGGCTTCAACGGTTTGGTGAGCTACACCAACTCCAACTACTATGCCCGCGCGATGGCAACCTATTCTACCGGCCTGAATAAGAACGGCCTCGCACTCACCGTAAGCGCCATTGGCCGTTACAGCGACGAAGGCGTGGTCGACGGCACCTGGTACAACTCGGGCGGCTACTTCATCTCGGTTGAAAAGGTATTTAACCAGCACCACTCCCTCACCTTCACAACCTGGGGCGCGCCCACCGAGCAGGCTAACTCCCGCGCTGCAGTCCAGGAAACTTTCGACCTCACCGGCGACAACCTCTACAACCCCTCGTGGGGCTGGCAGAGCGGCAAAAAGCGCTCCGACAACATCCGCAAGCGCTTCGACCCCACCGCGATGTTCAACTGGATCTACAAGGACGAGAAAACCACCCTTAACACCGGCGTGGCTTTCCGCTGGCTCAACTTCGCCCGCACCCGTCTGACCTACAACCAGGGTAACGATCCCAAGCCTGACTACTATCAGAACCTCCCCTCCTTCTGGGAGTACAACCGCGACGTTGCCGGTCTGGCCGAGTACTACACCGAGCTGTGGCACACCGACCCTTCCACTCGTCAGATTAACTGGGACGAGCTTTATCGCGTCAACGCCATCAACAACGCCGCTAACGAGGGGCTCCCCGAGGAGCAGCGCAAGGGCTCGACCTATATGCAGCAGTGGGAGCACAGCAACCAGTTCAACTTCATTGTTAACTCGCTGCTCAACCGCCGCTTGAACGACAACATGACCCTCCAGGCCGGCGTTACGTTCAACTACACCAAGTATCACGACTATATGACCGTGAAAGACCTCCTTGGTGGTGAATACTGGCTCGACATCAACACATTCGCCGACCGCGACATCAACAACCCCATCGCAAGCGCCGACATCATGCAGAACGACCTCGACGACCCCAACCGCCGCGTCGGTGTGGGCGATGTGTTCGGTCACGACTACGATATCCACGCCATGAAGGTGCAGGGCTTCGTCCAGCACCAGATCAACACCTCCCACTGGGATGTGAACTACGGCTTGCAGATGAGCTATGAGCAGTTCTACCGCTTCGGCCACATGCGCAATGGCCGCGCTCCCCACAACTCGAAGGGCAAGAGCCAGGTGCAGCGCTTCGACGACGCTGCCGTGAAGGTGGGCGCCACCTACAAAATCAATGGCCGCAACTTCTTCACCCTCCGCGCCCAGTATGGCACAGAGGCTCCTCTGATCAAGGACGTTTATATCTCGCCCCGCATCAACGACGAAATTGTTGACGGCACAAAGTCGTCGCGCACTCTTGCAGCCGACTTCTCCTACAACTGGAACTACCGCCGCTTCCGCGGTTCGATCGGTGTTTACTACGTTAACACCACCGGGGCCATGGAGCGCCGCGGCTTCTACGACGAGTCGCTCAACTCCTACGTCAACTATGCCGTCACCGGCGTTCACCGCCAGAACAAGGGCGTGGAGCTCGGCATGTCTTACAAAATCCTGCCCTCGCTCACCGCTACCTTCGCCGGAACCTACGCCCGCTACCAGTATAAGAACAACCCCACTGGTACCCGCATGAGCGAAAACTCGCTTTTCGACCCCATCAACACCACGGTATACCTCAAAAACCACATTTCGGTTTCGACTCCGCAGACAGCGTTTAACATCGGCCTCGACTGGGCTGCTCCCCACAGCTGGTATCTTGGCGTGAACGCCTCCTACCTTGCCGACTATTATGTGGCGCTGGCTTATCCCTACCACGAAACGCTCCCCGACGTGTGGAGCGCCGCCAACACCGTGGAAGAGGCCGAGAAGATTGTTAAAGAGTTCGCGACCCAGCCCAAGCTCGCCAACAACTGGGTGCTCAACGCATCGCTTGGCAAGAGCTTCCGCTTCGCTTACAAATATTATCTCAACCTCAACCTCAGCGTTTCCAACGTTCTCAACAACAAGGACCTCGTGACAAGCGCCTACCAGCAGCTCCGCGTCGACACCCGCAACTACAATCCCAATGCGTTCCCCTACCGTCTGCAATACGCGCAGGGCATCAAGGTTTACTTCAACGTGGGCTTCCGCTTCTAATCCCGTAATCGATAGAAACAGATGAATAAGACATTATTATATATGGCGGCTACTGCCGCATCGCTGGGGCTGGCCGCAGGCTTCACCTCATGCGACGACGAAGGCGTTATGCCCCCGGTGGTTCTCCCCGGTGCCGACGCTTCGGGCAACGTGGAGGTCGTTGAGCCTACCATCACGATTCTCGAGCTCAAAGAGGCCTTCTACGATGCCTCGCAAAACGGCAACGACTACTCGACCGTCGTTGGCACCAAAGCCGACGGCACCGAGTACATCGTGAAGGGCCGCATCGTTTCAAACACCGTCACCGGCAACATCTACAAATATGTGATGGTTGAAGACGGAACCGCCTGCATGGCATTCTCAGTTGACAACAGCAAGCTCTACGAGACAGTGCGCGGCGACTACGGCGCTGTGATTGCCGTGAAAGTGACTGGCCTCAGCCTCGGAACCTACCGCAACAACCTCATTTGCGGCGTCACCTCCGAGGGCTACGACTATCCGGCCCGCATCCCCAAGGCTACATGGGAAGAGGTGGCCATTCCCCAGGAAGTGCCTGACCCCTCGAAGGTCGTTCCCTACGAAATGACCATTGCCGACGCCAAGGAGTATCAGAAGAACACCACCGAACTCCTCACCTGGCAGAACCGCTATGTGAAATTCGATGATGTCCACTTCGTGACTCCCGGCCTCCCCTTCGCCACCTCGGGCACCAATGTGTCGCGCAACTTTGCCGACGCTGCGGGCAACGAGATGGTTCTCCGCAACTCCGGCTCATCCACCTGGTGGTGGAATCTGATGCCCGACGGAAACGGTTCGATCACCGGCATCCTCGGCTTCTACAGCACCGCATGGCAGATGCAGCTCAACGACCTCGACGGGTTGCAGGGATTCACTCCCTACGAACCTCCCTTCTTCTCGGAGCCCTTCGCTTCGTCGCTCGGAAAGTTCACCATCGAAACCTTGCAGAGCGACCCCGCTCTCGACGCTGTCTGGAAGCACAGCAGCAGCTACTCTTGCGCCATCGCGACCGGTTATCTCAGCTCCAACCGCACCAACTATGCCACCGATGCCCGCCTCGTCTCTCCCGAGCTCGACCTGGCAGGGTGCTCAAAGGCCACCGCTTCGTTTGACCACGCCGGCAACTACTTCACCAGCGTCGAAGTGATGAAGCAGCAGCTCACTTTCGAGGTTTCGGAAGATGGCCAGACCTGGACCGAGGTAGCGATTCCGAACTATCCTTCAAACTCCGGCTTCACCTTCGTGAAATCTGGCGACATCGACCTCTCGGCCTACTGCGGCAAGAAGGTCAAGGTGGCATTCCGCTATCGCAGCACCGCCGCCAAGGCCGGAACATGGGAAGTCAACAACTTCAGCATCTCCGTTGAGAAATAATCGACGGCCATCTCTCACGATTAATTTTTAACAATAATGAAAAGCATTAAAGCTCTATTATACGGCCTGAGCGCGATGGCTACCCTTGCCGGCTTCACCGCCTGCCAGGACGACATTTCAGCGCCGAATGTCGCTGTCGAAAAAGCCACATGGGAGCCCAACACCACTATTCTTGAATTCAAGAACGCGTTCTGGGTCGACGACGACTACAGCTATTGCGTGGAGATTCCCGCGCGTCCCGATGGCTCGCACTACATTATCCACGGCACCGTTATCTCATCCGACGAAGAGGGCAACATCTACAAGGCCTTCTACATCCGTGACGAAACAGCAGCCCTCACCCTCAGCGTCAACGCCTACAACCTGTGGCTGCTCAACCGAGTTGGCCAGGACGTGGTAATCGACCTCACGGGCATGTATGCTGGCCGTTACAGCGGTCTGATGCAGCTCGGCTTCCCCCAGTGGAATGCCCAGGCAAACAAGAACACCTGCACATTCATGGGCATCGATTTCTACGAGAAGCACCGCCAGCTCAACGGGCTCCCCGTGCCCTCTAACGCCCAGCCTGTGCTCGGTCCCTCGTTTGCCGACCTCAATGCCAACGTAGGCGACCCCGACTTCCTCAAAAAGTGGCAGGGCCAGCTCGTGCGTTTCAACAACGTGAGCTTCCCGGCTGCCGACGGCAAAACCACCCTCTGCGCCTCGTATCAGACTGAGATTTCTGCCGAGCAGAACAAGGTGCTGACCGATGCCAACGGCGATGCCATCATTGTCCGCACCTCGGGCTACGCCGATTTCTGGAACAAGATCTTGCCCATGGGGAGCGGCGACGTTGTCGGCATTCTCGGTTTCTACCGTTCCAGCTCAACCTCAAACATCGATACTTCGGCTTGGCAGCTTATGCTCCTTTCCGAGAACGATCTGATGAACTTCGGCAATCCCACGCTCCCCAAGGGCGAGGAGAGCCATCCCTACACCATCGACGAGGCCATCGAAATGGAAATGGCCGGCTCCACGCCCATCGCATGGGTTGAAGGCTACATTGTGGGCACCGTCAAAGGCCAGGTTGAGAACATCACCTCGTCGGAGGATATCGAATGGGGCGCCACCGCTACTCTCGACAACACTGTCGTTATCGGCGCTACCCCCGAAACAACCGACATCAACTCGTGCCTCGTAATGTCGCTCAAGCAGGGCTCGGCAATCCGCTCTTATGTCGCTCTTGCCAACCACCCCGAGAACTTTGGCAAAAAACTCTCAGTGCGCGGCACCCTTGACAAATATATGGGCACCTTCGGTGTCATCGGCAATGAAGG
>CAYTBH010000014.1:2074-3808 GCA_964435935.1 uncultured Alistipes sp. | reverse complement strand
GTAACCGGCGAAACCGAGATTCTCAACGCCACCTTCACCGGCTCCAACGACGGCTTTACTTTCGAGAACGGCACCCTCCCCTCGGGCCTCACCCAGGTTTGGTCGCTCGACAGCTACGGCTATATGAAGGCTTCGGCCTACAACAAAGCCAGCTATGCTGTTGAAGCCGCCTACCTCGTGTCGCCCGTTATCGACCTCACCGGCAAGACTGCCGCCACTATGACCTATCGCCAGGCAATCGGCCAATACAAAATCAACGGTGTCAACTCCTACCCGACACCCGGATTCATTGCCTACTCAATTCGTGAAGTCGGTGGCTCGTGGAACGCTCCCGTCGATGTCGATGCCAGCAACCTTACCTATCCTTCGGGTAAGAACTTCACCTCGTTTGGCGACGCTGCCCCCATCGACCTCACTCCCTACGCCGGCAAGAAAGTCCAGGTTGGTTTCCGCTACCACTCAACCACCGATTTGTGTGGCACATGGGAAATCGACAACGTGATTGTCACCGCGAAGTAATCAACTTCGACCACTAATGTCTAAGCGGAGCCGCGTGCCATCAGGGCGCGGCTCCGCCTTTTTTGCATATACCGCCGTTTTTGAGTAACTTTGCCGCCGAAAAGTATTTAGAATGAGATTTGACGAATTAGACTTAAGCGACAGCATCCTCGACGCTCTCGACGAAATGGGTTTCCAAGACTGCACTCCCATTCAGGAACAGGCTATACCCAAGGTGCTCGAGGGGCACGACCTCATAGCAGTCGCCCAGACCGGAACCGGCAAAACCGCAGCATATCTTCTGCCGGTGATTGACCTCCTCTACACTCTCCCTGAGCCGGAGAACCACATCAACTGCATCGTGATGGCCCCCACCCGCGAGCTCGCACAGCAAATCGACCGTCAGCTCGAAGGGTTGGCCTACTATCTGCCGCTCTCAAGCGTGGCGGTTTACGGCGGCACCGATGGCAAGGTTTTTGCCCAGCAGGAGCACGCCATTCGCTCGGGGGCTGACATTGTGATCGCGACTCCAGGCCGACTTCTGGCCCACATGCAGATGGGCTATGTCGACCTCTCGAAAGTGGCTTATTTCATCCTCGACGAGGCCGACCGCATGCTCGACATGGGTTTCTACGACGACATCATGCGCATAGCCAACAAGCTTCCCAAGGAGCGCCAGACACTCTTGTTCTCGGCCACGATGCCCGAGGCCATCCGTCGGCTGGCCAGCCAGGTGCTGAGGCCCGAAAGAGCCGAGGTGCGCATAGCCCCTTCGCGCCCCGCTTCAGGCATCAAGCAAAGCGCCGTCAAATGCGACGAGGGCGAGAAGGAACGCATCCTGCGTTGGCTGCTGAAGAACCGCCATTCAAACCGGGTGATTGTGTTCACCTCGGCCAAGTCAACGGCCAAAGACCTCACGCGCTCGCTGCGCCGCTCGGGCATCAAGGCCGCCGACATACACTCTGACAAGGAGCAGAACGAGCGCGACGAGGTGATGATCGACTTCCGCGCAAACCGCCTCGATGTGCTCGTGGCAACCGATATCCTTGCCAGGGGTATTGACATCGACGACATTTCGATGGTAGTGAACTACGACGTGCCTCGCGAGGCCGAGGACTATGTTCACCGCATTGGCCGCACTGCGCGCGCCGGCCAGGAGGGCGAGGCCGTGACCTTTGTAGGGCCGCGCGACCGTCGACGCTTCGCAATGATTGAAAAATTTCTCGGAAAGCCGGT
>CAYTBH010000014.1:0-1974 GCA_964435935.1 uncultured Alistipes sp. | reverse complement strand
GCCGCGGCAAGCGCTTCTCGGGCAAGCGCAACGCTCCAAAACAAGGTGAAAAGTCTGCCGCTAAGGCTGCTTCAGGCGCGGCAACTGAAACCGCGCCATCGTCCAACCCCGACAAGCCGGCTTCACCCCAACCGGCCTCGGAACAGTCCAACCAGGAAAAGAAAAAGCGCCGTTTCCTTCACAAAAAGCGCCGCTCGCAAAACAACGATGGGAGTGCCGCCGCCGATAAAAAAGGCCCGACACCTGCTCAATAACATACGAAATCGCATAGCCATAAACAATCGGGGGTTGTTCTTAAAGTGAACGAGCCCCGATTTCGCATCTTACGACACCCCGGCAACGCCACGCGTCTGACAAGACAAATAACCTGAATTCATATTTTACCTAAAATTTGATAATGATGAAAAACTTTGCCAACAACCTGTCAAGTGTTTTCGCTTTCGCGGCGATTTCCCTGTGCGCATTCACAGTTTCGGCCCAGACGACGAAGGTCAAGGACCATCGCACCAACCCCGATGTGTTCTTCCTCCAGGAGGGCGACGCACCTAACAGCCTGATGCTGCTCCCGGCTCCACCGGATGGCGGTTCTATAACCTTCCTCAACGACGAGGCTCGCTACAAATGGGGCAAAATGCAACGCGACACTCCTCGCGGCGATCAGGCCTTCGCCGATGCCCACATCGAGGGCGATGGCGTTCCAATGGCGTTTTCTGAGGCGTTTGGAATAGACATTACCGAGGATGGCACCCCGGAAATCTACAAGCTCGTGGTCGGGATGCGCGAGGATGCCGGTGATCTCGGCACCCGCGAGGCCAAAAACTACTACAATCGCACCCGTCCCTTCAGTTTCTATGGCGAAAACACCTGTAATCCCGAACAACAGGCCGAGCTTTCGACCAACGGCTCTTATCCGTCGGGGCACACCTCGATAGGGTGGGCGACAGCTCTCGTGCTTGCCGAAATCAACCCCGAGCGGCAGAATGAGATTCTGAAACGCGGCTTCGATATGGGCGAAAGCCGGGTTATCTGCGGCTACCATTTCCAGAGCGATGTCGATGCGGGCCGCCTGACGGGCTCGGCAACTGTGGCCCGACTGCACGCCGACCCTGGCTTCAACAAGCAGCTCGCCAAGGCCAAAGCCGAATTCAAGCAGCTTAAAAAGCAGGGAAAAGTGGAAGCTGGTACCCCGGTTCCGACCCCGACGGAATAATTCTCCCCCCGCATAACCAATTTTCGAGATAGCCCCAAGGCTCCCTATCCGTTTCAACCACCTTATTAGAAATCAATATTATGAAAGCTATAAATGTAGCGTTCGCGACCGTCACGCTCTTTTCGATCAACGCAGCGGCTCAGGATGAGCCAGCGAAACTGCAATTGCAACCCACCGGGCGCATACTGATGGACGGCGCCATGTACTTCGACGGCAACAAGGACCTCCAGCCCGACGAGTCGAAATTTGTCGATGGTGTCACGATTCCAGATGTGCGCCTCGGCCTTAAAGCATCCTATGGCAAATGGAAAGCGAAAATCGACATCGGATTCTCCAACGGCAAAGTGGGGATGAAAGATATCTATTTCGAATACGACCTTAACCAGAGCAATCTTTTCCGCCTCGGCTACTTCGTGCCGCAGTTTGGCTTGAACTCGTCGACAAGCTCCTCGATGAAGCCATCCTATGAGGAAGAGGAGTCGAACGACTTCTTCTATTCCAACCCGCGACTGGTGGGGCTGATGCACATCTACGACAAAGGTCAGTTCTTCACCGGGACATCGGTGTTCGTGGGAGCTGATGCGATCACTGAGCCGGCCAACGAGCTCGGAAAGCAGAGCTGGGGAGCCCAGACTCGTCTAGTGTGGCGCCCTCGCCATGCCGACGGCGATGTGCTGCAGTTAGGCTGCTCGTTTAACTATTCTTCGCCAACAGCTTTCGACCACACAGGGTTTGAATACAAGGTGAACTTCCCAAGCCGAGTG
>CAYTBH010000013.1:29332-32749 GCA_964435935.1 uncultured Alistipes sp. | reverse complement strand
TCTCCCACGGTTTGATGACGGCCCTCTTCTTCGCCCTCATCGGTATGATTTACGGACGCACCCACACCCGCGACATCCGCCTGATGGGCGGCTTGATGAAGATTATGCCTTTCCTCGGCGTGGCCTATGTGATTGCCGGTATGGCGTCGCTCGGCCTCCCCGGCCTCTCGGGCTTCGTAGCCGAAATGACCATCTTCGTCGGTTCGTTTGAACACGCCGACATGTTCCACCGCGTGTTCACCATCGTCGCCTGCTGCTCGATTGTGATCACAGCGGTCTACATCCTCCGCGTCGTTGGCAAGCTTCTCTTCGGCCCCGTCCAGGACGAGCACCATCTGCAGCTCACAGACGCTGTGTGGTGGGAACGCCTGTCGGTTATCACTCTCGTGGTGAGCGTGGCCGCCATCGGCTGCTTCCCCAACTTCTTCGAGGGGCTCATCCGCTTCACATTTAACCCTGAAATCTTCCGCGCAATCGGAATGTAATCTTCCAAGCACTCAATAACCAATATGGATTATTCACAGTTTTTGGCAATGGGGCAGGAAATTGGTCTGCTAATCGTTTTCCTGCTGGTGTTCCTCTACGATACCTTCATGCCCCGCAAAGCCCTGGGCGGCATCACCGGATTTGCCACGGTGCTGTTTGCGATATTCACCGCACTGGGCTTCATTTTCGGCGAGTGCCGCGAGGTTGACGCCTTCTCAGGCATGTATGTCACTTCGCCGGTTTGCGCGATGATTAAGAATATTCTCAACGTAGGTGTTCTGGTGGTTCTCATCCAGAGCGCGCGTTGGGCCAACAGCGAGCCCCAGGTGGTGCGCCGCGGCGAGTTCTACGAACTTCTGTTCGTGACCCTCTTCGGTATGTACCTCATGATTTCGGCCCGCCACTTCCTCCTGTTCCTCATCGGCCTTGAATCGGCATCCCTGCCCCTCGCGGCAATGGTTGCTTTCGAGAAAAACAAATACGAGAGCCACGAGGCAGCCATCAAATACATGCTCACAGCCGTGTTCTCTTCGGCAGTGTTCATGATGGGATTGTCGTTTGTCTACGGCCTTTCGGGCAGCCTCTACTTCTCGGAAATCGCGGTAGGTCTTGTCGGCGGCACCTCTTCGATGCTTGCCGTGGCCCTCGCGTTCGTCATTGCCGGCATCGGGTTCAAGCTGTCGCTCGTTCCGTTCCACCTCTGGACCGCCGACGTTTACCAGGGTGCCCCCACCCCGGTGACCTCCTATCTCTCGGTAATCTCCAAGGGTGCCGCTGCGTTTGCCTTCCTGGTGGTTCTCGTGCAGTGCTTCGGCCAGTTCTACTCCGATATGTGGGAGTGGATGCTCTACGCTCTCATCATCGCCACCATCACCATCGGTAACCTCTTCGCGATGCGCCAGAAGAACATGAAGCGCTTCCTCGCCTTCTCGTCCATCTCGCAAGCCGGCTACATCATGCTCGGCATCGTGGGTGGCACCGAAATGGGCCTCGCCGCGCTGATGTTCTACGTTCTCGTCTACATCTTCTCGAACCTCGCCGCTTTCGGCGTGATTGGAGCCATCGAGAACAAGACCGGCAAACTCCTGATGACCGACTACAACGGCCTCTCGAAAACCAACCCCTGGCTCGCTTTCGCGATGATGCTCGCGATGTTCTCCCTCGCTGGTATCCCCCCATTTGCCGGGTTCTTCTCGAAGTTCTTCATCTTCACATCGGCCCTCGGCAACGGCTCGACAGCGTTGTATATCCTGGTGCTCATCGCCTTGATTAACACCATCATCTCGCTCTACTACTATCTGCTGGTGGTAAAAGCGATGTACCTCACCGCCGACGAGCCCCAGATTGCCACCTTCCGCTCGCACTGGACCGAGCGCCTGGGCCTGTGGATCTGTGTAGCCGGCATCATCGCTCTCGGCATCGTGAGCTGCTTCTACAACACGATCCTCACAACCTCTGAAACAACCAACCTCTTCACCTTCATGTTCTAAAACAAGAAGACCGACGAGGTTTCACTCAACCAACCCCTATCAACACAACACACTGGAGCCTGGCCTATCGCCAGGCTCTTTTTTTGGCCGTCAATACTCAAAAATGCGTATCTCGTTGTGAAAAATCAGAAATAATGAAGTCGAACAGAGCGGAAATATACCAAAAGAATGGTATTTCAGCCACTGGGGTTAATATCTAATTTTGCACCGAAGAAAAAAGAGCCATTTCCCAACTCTTGGACAATCGGATGCGACAAACTTTCTACCGCTCGACAATCATACTGATTTCGCTGGTGTGCTCCATCATCGCAGGCGGGGCACACCAGCTCACGTTGGTGGTGACCGATGCCGAAGGCGGCGGGCATCTGGAGTTCGCCTCGATATGCCTCGCGCAAGAGGGCCGCAGGCACGCGATCGGGGGAAACACCGATGCCGACGGGCATCTCGTCTTGCAAATCGAGCCGGGGAGGTGGCAAATGGATGCGAGCCTCATAGGCTACAAGCCAGTCCGCAGAACAATCACTATATCGGGCGACAGCAAAATCGAAATAAGCCTCGCTCCCAACGAACCACTCTCGGAAGTGATTGTCACCGCCCGCGAAGCCCGGAGCGCGTCAAGCGCGTCAGTGATTGACACCACGGCGATGAAGCACCTACAGCCATCGAGTTTCTCCGACTTGCTCGAACTGCTGCCCGGCGGCGTTTCGCACGACCCTGACATGGGTTCGGTCAATGCCATAGCGCTTCGCCAGGCCGGCAACATCACTCCCACCGACGACTACGCCACCATCTCGCTCGGCACCTCGTTCATTGTCGACGGAGTGCCGGTCAACACCAATTCGCAGATGCTCGCCACCCCCGACGCCGACCAAACAGGGCGGGCGACCATAGGTAAGGGAGTCGACATGCGCTCAATCTCAACCGACGACATCGAAAAAGTCGAAATAGTGCGCGGCATCCCGTCGGTTGAATACGGCGAACTCACCTCGGGGCTTGTCAACATCAAGCGCAAAAGCGGGGCAAGCCGCTGGGAAGCGCGCTTCAAGGCCGACAATCAAAGCCAGCTCTTCTATCTTGGGAAAGGATTGGCCCTCTGCCCCACTTGGATTGTCAACATCGGGGCTGACTATCTCGATGCCAAAATCGACCCGCGCAACAGCCGCGAGAACTACAAGCGCGTCACCGCATCCTTGCGAAGCGACAAACGTTGGCTGTCAACGGTTCACAACTTTCACTGGAACTCGTCTGTGACGTACTCCGGGAGCTTCGAGCGCGACAACAACGACCCCGACCTCACCGTCAACAACACCATCGACACCTATAGCACCGCCAAAAACTCAGTAAGCTGGAACAACACTATCAACTACAGCCCCGTTGAAGCGATGTTTCTGCGCTCGGCAACCGCCGTGGCAGGTGTGAGCTACGCATCAGAGCAGCTGAC
>CAYTBH010000013.1:0-29232 GCA_964435935.1 uncultured Alistipes sp. | reverse complement strand
TCCGCGGCCAGGCAGTGCAGTGGGAGCTATCGGCAGGATTTGGTTGGCACACAAAAATGCCGGTCGCGGCCTACCTATACCCCGACCGCCTTTATTCCGACTTTGAGCAGCTGAACTACTATCACAACGTCGAAGCCTATCGCGCAATGAATGTCATGACCTTTGTCGAGAATGTCACAAACTATGACCTCCGCGCAGCCCGAAATTTCAAATGGGAGGCGCTTGCCGACGTTTCGTGGTTCGGCAACCGCATTTCGGTGACCTTCTTCCAGGAGGACATGAAGGACGGCTTCCGCCACTCGGGCATTGTGCACCGATACGCGTTCAACCGCTACGATGCCTCGGCCTTCGACCCCTATCTTGAAAACCGAGCGCCAACAATCGACGAGCTTCCCGCGACCGCGGTGACATTTCAGAACGTGAAAAGCCGCATCACAAACGGAAGCCGCACTCGCAAGCAGGGCGTTGAATACACCATCCAGTCGCGCCGCATTCCTTGCATCAAAACGCGAATTACGATTAACGGCGCGTATTTCAAGACCACTAATAACAACAGCCAGTCGTTGTGGTACAAGCCCTCGATTGTGGCCAACAACAGCGAGCTGCAGTATGTCGGCCTCTACGACGATGTCGACGGAAGCGTCTACCGCAGCTTCAACACCAACGTGATGTTTGACACCGACATTCCGCGCCTCAACCTCAACTTCTCGCTCTCGGTTCAGAATATGTGGTTCACCTCGCGGCAGACGTTGTGGCGCGACGGAGTGCCGACCGACTATCTCGACCCCGACGGCAACCTGCACCCATTCACCGAGGCGGACCGAAGCGACCCCTACCTGGCGCAGCTCATACGCCGCTTTTCGGCATCGTCGTTCGAGAAGCTCACAGTCCCCGTCGCCACCACTTTCAACATCAAAGCCACCAAGAGTTTTTGGAACAACCGCATCGGGCTGGCGCTCTATGTGAACCGGCTCCTGGCCATCGAGCCCGACTATGAACGCTACGGCGTGACAATCAGGCGCTACTCAACTCCGTACTTCGGCATGGAACTGAACTTGAAAATATAACCGGAACAGAAACATTATAAAATACATACCAAATGAAACATTTTTCACATTTCAAGAATCTGCTGCTTAACGCGCTTCTCGTCGGCTCGTTCTCTGTGTTTGCCGCGAGCTGCTCCGACGATGACGAAACCACCTCGGCCACAACCCAGGTGACGCTCACCGAAAACCTGCCCGAAGGGGTTCCAGCCTCAGCCACAACCACCTCCGGCACCATTGTATTCAACGAACTCAACACCGGCTCGAAAACCGTGTTCACGTTGCCCCTCTCAGGCACTCCCAGCGTGGCCGAGGGCACATATAACATCGAGGGCAACATGGCTGTGACCTACGCCGACTCTGACGGCACCGAAGTTGAGCGCCATCTCCGCGCGGTTGCCAACCAGGTTGTAATCAACAAATCGCAGCACGACGTCACCCTCAATTGGTTTTTCTACAACCCCGAGAACACATTGGTCTTTGGCGAAGTCTACATCACCGGCACTCTCAACGCCAAAGGCACCGGGGGACTCTATGACACCTATTTCACCATCTACAACAACTCCGACCAGGTGCAGTATGCCGACGGAATCGCGCTTGTCGAGGGGAAGCTCCTTAACTCATCGACCGACAAGATTCTGACCCCAGCCAACGATCCCGAGGCACATTTCACCGTGCAGACCGTCTATGTGATTCCCGGCTCGGGGACCGATGTCGCCATCCAGCCGGGCCAGTCAATCAAAATCGTCGACCAGGCCATTGACTGGAACCAGGAAATAAGCGGCGCGCTCAACCACACCGACGCCGACTTCGAGTGGTATGACCTCTCTTCCTCAGCCTCAGTAGTAGACACGAACAACCCCGAGGTTCCGAATCTCGACAAATGGTACAGCTACTCGCCCACCATCTGGATTCCCAACAACCAGTGCCTGCGCTCCTACGCCCTGGTGCGCTTCCCCTCGGGGATGACTGCCGACTCGTATCTCGCCGACTACGACGGCACATACGAGTATGTTAACGCGGCTACCGGCACCCAGATGACTGGCACGAAATGCTATCTCGTGAAAAACGAATGGATTCTCGACGGCGTTAACTTCTGCAACGACGAGCAGTGGATCGGAGGGACGCTATCCACGGCAATCGACATGAGCTATGCCTCAATCTCAACTAAGAAGAGCGACACCAACCGCTTCGGTAAAAAATTCGTGCGCAAGACCTCTGGCACTTCTGCCGCCGGCCACGTCATCCTGATGGATACCAGCGACTCGGCCAACGATTTTGAAGTAGTCTCAGCCCGCTGATCGCCGACAGTTTTCAAGAATGCCCTTTACACGCACAGCGCTAACGATTGCCGCCATGGCCGCCTTCGGGGTGGCCGTGGCACAGTCGCGCCCTTCGGTTGCCGCCATCCGCGACACCTCGCTTCCCTCACGCCAAGCCCGCGGGGCAGTATGCGCGACAAATCCCGCGGCGATGGTCTACCTCGACACCCTGAGCCTATCGCGCATCGGGGTGTCGAGGCACATCGACTGCCAGTCGGAAGCCTTGGTGCTCCAACTTGGCCAGGGTGGCTACGAGTTATCGGCAGAGGCCGAGTCATATATGCGGCTCAACACCCGTTCGGCGGCCTGGGGGAAAGCCTCGTTTGCCACAGGGCTGACGCGCGATGTCAAGTGGGCCGATTGCGTCGACTATCAACGCCTCGCCCCATACATGCTCGGCGACGGCACCGGGGGCGACCTCGCCTTGCGCGAATACACCTTCGCCGGAGGATATGGCGCGATTCTTGGCCGATGGAGCGTCGGGGCGCAAGCATCATATCGCGCCGAGATTGCTTACCGCGACCGCGACCCGCGACTGAAAACCATCGTTTCCAACCTCGTTGTCAAGTGTGGGGCCACATATCGCGTAACCCCCCATTATGCCATTGGCCTCGATGCCGCTATCGACATTTACCGCCAGGATTGCGACCTCGACTTCTACAATCCCGTGAACGACATCAACACCTATCCGCTCACCGGGCTCGGCACTTACTACAAACGCTTCGTTGGTAATGCTAACAAAAGCTCAGGCTACCAGGCTGACGGCTTCTCAGCCGGCATCCAGCTGATTAACACTGATGACGAGGGCTTCAACGCGTCGGCAGAGTATGCCCGCGCGAGCATGGAACAGCGGTTGCGCGCCTACAACAACCTAACCCTTGCCACAACCACGCACAACACCATCGAAGCCCGGCTTGTCTACGCCAGGCAGCTCTCGGCCTCGGTGAAACTCGCCCCTATGGCACGCGCCATTCTACATACACGCAGAGGCAAGGAGAATCTGTTCGGCACGGCCGCCGGAGCGAGTTACGACATTATCGGCGTTCGCGAGAACTATGTCGAGTCTCGCCGCCACGCATCGCTCGCCGTGCCGGTAGAGATAGCCATCGGAGCGTCGCGACTGACGGCAATGCCGCAGCTTTCGGTCGAGAACAACCGTGCGAGAGTTGTCGACATAAATCGCAAATACGATGTTTCGGGCCTGACACCGGCACTCAGCATCGACTATTCCCTCGTCACACCCCGAAATCTCATCTTAGATGCCGGTGCCACCATCGACTACACGCTGAAGAGCGCCCCGGCAGGGCAAAACAACATCATTCAGCAAGTAACCGCCATCGATATTGAAGGGCTCGGGGAGTGCGTTGCCCACAATTACGATGTTCTTAAATCAAACCGCCTCGCGACAGGTGTTTCGGCGGGAATTGGCAAAATGCACCGCAACATCCTGTTTTCCATAAAAGTAAACTACAAATATCACACCTACGCCACGCGTCACATCAGCCGCCATTACGCCGCAGTGACCATCGGCGCAACCTTCTGAACCCGCAATGAATTCCACAGAACAACCAGTTATCTCCGTCAAGGGGCTCACCCAGCGCTACGGAACAGGCCGCTTGATTTACAGCGACCTGAGTTTCGAGGTGCCCAAAGGGCGCATCCTGGGGCTCCTTGGCAAGAACGGCACAGGCAAAACAACCACCATAAACATACTCATGGGCTATCTGAGGCCGCAAAAGGGCGAATGCCGCATATTCGGCGAGCCCATAAACCAACTCTCGCCACAAACCCGCAGCCGCGTGGCGCTCCTCATCGAAGGCCATGTGCAATATTCATTCATGACTATCGCGCAAATCGAGAAGTTCTATTCGCGGTTCTACCCCAAGTGGAACAAGGATGCCTACTACGAGCTTATGAATAAGCTCCATGTAACGCCCGACCAACGCATCTCCAGCATGTCGTGCGGCCAGCGCTCGCAGGTGGCCCTCGGACTCATTCTGGCCCAGAACGCCGACCTCCTTGTGCTCGACGACTTCTCGCTCGGCCTGGACCCCGGCTATCGCCGCCTCTTCATCGACTATCTGCGAGAGTTTGCGAAAGCCGAGGACAAAACAGTTTTCATGACCTCCCACATAATCCAGGACCTGGAACGGCTCATCGACGACTGCATCATCCTCGACTACGGTAAGATACTCACACAGATGCCGGTCGACAAACTCCTCGCTGATTTTGGCCGATACACATTCCGCACCGAGTCAGAACAACCGTTGCCGGCTGACGAAAACCTCATCAACCCGGGCAAAATTGGCCGTGAGACCGAAGTGTACTCTTTCAAAGGGCTTGACTATGTGAGGGAAGTCCTTGAAAAGCATAACATTCCACACAGCGACCTGCGACGCAACCCCATGTCGCTTGAAGACGCTTTCATCGGACTGACCGGCAAATACTGAGCCCCGCGAACCAATAATTTCTGCAACCGATATGGAAAAAGCTTTGATATATAAAGAATGGCTGAAAACACGCCGGGTGTTCTTTGCCGCCGTAGTGCTTGCCTTAGCTCTGGCGGCCTACGCGGTGCTTATGATGAACCGCCTGATCGAACTTAAAGGGGTCGACCACCTGTGGCTCATCATGCTGCTGAAAGACAACACGTTCATCGACATCATAAAATATTCGCCAACAATAATAGGCATAGCCGTTGGAGCGGCTCAAATGGTGCCCGAAATGACGCAGAAGCGGCTTAAGCTCACCCTGCATCTCCCCTACCCCCAGCAACGCCTCGTGGCGCTGATGCTCGCAACGGGTGTTGCCGAGCTGTCGCTGATATTCCTCGCCCAGATAGCGGTGCTTGTGATTTACGACTTCACAATCTTGCCCGGCGAGCTTGTTTGGCGCGTGGCGCTGACAGCGCTCCCGTGGTATTTCGCCGGGTTCACCGCCTATCTGTTCGTAACAGCGATCTGCCTGGAAGGCACCTGGCGCATGCGCGTAGTGCTCGCGCTGCTGGCCATCGCCTCTCTGATGGTTTATTTCCTGCAACCAGCTTTGGAAGCCTATAATGGTATGATTGCCACAATGCTGATTTTCATAATCCTACTCACCTTGCTATCGTTCGGCTCGGTAATCCGGTTCAAGGAGGGCCGTCAAGACTAACCAAATGAAACACGCCTATAAAATATTTCTCACCGCGCTCTGCATCCTCGTTCTTGCGTGGTTTCTTCCGTGGCTCTACTCGCTGCTATTCCCAGCCGCTGTTTCCGACCCATTCGTGGCCTACTCGCCCATCTCCGATTGTTTCATTGTTTCAGAGCCGGGTGGTGGCGACATCTATGCCGTCGACAGCGAAGGGAACCGCCTCGAACCCGCGATTTCAAAAGAGGAGCGCGACTCGCTGCTGCCCCACATCTACTACACCCAGCTGGTGGCCCGCGACCGCCTGCCCGACACAATCAACGGCCTGCCAGTGTCAGTAGCCCAGTTCAAGCACTCGCAATGGGTTTTCTCATCGAGTCCGCGCGACCTCAACAGGGTTCCTGCAAAAATCCATTTGATGATGGAGTCGATGCCCGCCCGCTTCGAGCTCGAGGACCCCAAGGAGGCCTTCCGCCTCGACGGCAAGGTTGAATTCATCGACATACTCACCAACTCAGTAAACCAAAAACGGAGCGACCGATTCACCAAACAATTCGCCCGCGGCGGTTTCGAGTATCCTGCTACGGCACTCAGCGCCAACATCACCACCCGCAAGCCCTATGACGAGGGCTACCTTATGGCCGACAGCAAGGGTGCGATTTTCCATATGAAGATGCAGGCTGGTCGCCCCTACATGTCGCGCGTCAACAAGCCCGACTCCGTGGTGGCCGAGCATCTTTTCATTCTCGAAAACCCCGATACACGCCAACTCGGCTTGGTCACCGACTCGAACCACAATATGTATGTGCTTGAACATCAGGGCTACCGCCTTTTGCCGCTCGCCGTGGGGAAAGTAAATCCCGAGACCGACAGGATTTCAATTGTGAAGAACCTCTTTAACTGGGTTGTGAAAATCGGCGGCGAGAAGGGTTCCAGGTGGGTCGCGCTCGACTCTGAGACCTACGCCCCGCTTGCCGAATACTCGACAACCTATCCAACATCGACCGCCGAAAGCATCGAGGGTTATATTATCCCCTTCGAGTTATCGTTTACCTCGGTCACCGACTGCTTTGCGCGACCGCGGATTGACTTTTTCTCGTGGCATTTCCTCTACCTCAACTTAGCGCTCGCCCTCGCAATGTATGCCCTGAAACGCTCCAAGAGCCGCCGCTGGCAACTTACAGCGACCGCGGCCACGCTGATATTTGGCATATTCGCGTTTATTCCGTTAATTTGCATCAAAAATTAATCATCTATCACACACATTTTTCCGTAATGAAAAAATCGTTATTCTTCGCAGCCATGGCTGCATTCGCACTCTCCGTGGCTTCGTGCGGCAACTCGCAGAAAGCCGACAACCAGCAGGACGAACCCGCCACTCTCTCGGTCGACGATGTTCTTGCCAATCCCGACTCACTCATGGGCGACACCATCGTCGTTGAAGGCGTTTGCTCGCATCTTTGCGCCCATGGCGGTCGCAAAGCCTTTGTTGCCGGCTCGGCCGACTCCCTGATGCTCCGCTGCGAGGCGTTCCCCCTCATGGGCGAACCGTTCCCGCAGTCGGTAATCCACCAGCCCATCCAGGTGAAGGGGCTGCTCCGCGAACAGCGCGTCGACGAGGCAGCCATTGCCGAGATGGAAGCCAAATTCCTCGAACAGATGGCCTACATAACCCGCAACCAGGGTGAGGACGCTGCCGAAGCAGCCTCGCAGAAGCCGAGCGGCTGCGACACCGAGCGCGCGGCTCAGGGTCAGAAAGAACTCACCACCTTCAACGAACAGATGGCCGACTACCGCGCCCGCATTGCCGAGCGCAACGAAAAGGAAGGAAAACCCTACCTTTCGTTCTACTATCTCGACGCCGTTTCCTTCACGACTCTCGACGAATAAGCCTCTATTCAAATAACAAGCGAGGGGTCGCGCCGAACTCATTGGTTCCAGGCGCGACCCCTCGGCTATTTTCAAAAACCGATGGCGGTTCATTTTTGAAGCTTGGGGCGAAGATAGCGGCCCGTGTACGATGCTTCGGTCGCGGCTACCTCCTCGGGAGTACCGGCGACCACGAGGTTGCCACCGGCGTCGCCCCCCTCGGGACCGAGGTCAATCACATGGTCGGCCATCCTTATCACGTCGAGATTGTGCTCGATAATCACCACCGTGTGCCCCTGGGCGATAAGCCGGCTGAACGAGTCCATGAGCAGGTGTATGTCGTGGATGTGAAGCCCGGTGGTCGGTTCGTCGAAAATAAACATCGTGGGTTCGGGCTTATCCATGCTTAGGAAATAGGCCAGCTTGACGCGCTGGTTCTCGCCGCCCGAAAGCGTCGACGACGACTGTCCGAGCTTGATGTAGCCAAGGCCCACATCCTGCAGCGGTTTCAGGCGCTTCACGATGCGCGCCTCCGTTGAGCCTTCACTCTCCGAAAAGAACTCGATGGCCTGATTAACGGTCATGTCGAGAATGTCGGAAATCGACTGGCCGCGGTAGAGAATGTCGAGCACCTCGCGCTTGAACCGCTTGCCGCCACACGCCTCGCAGGGTATGGTTATGTCGGCCATGAACTGCATTTCGATGGTGATTTTGCCCTCGCCCTTGCACTCTTCACAGCGGCCCCCCTCGGTGTTAAACGAGAAATAGGCCGGCGTGAAGCCCATTTGCTTCGCACCTTGCTGCATGGCAAAGAGTTGGCGAATCTCGTCGTAGGCTTTCAGATAAGTCGCGGGGTTCGAGCGGGTGGAGCGCCCTATGGGGTTTTGGTCGACAAACTCAACCCCCTTGACGCGGTTAAGGTCGCCTTGCAGCCCTTTCGAAGCCCCGGGGGCATCGGCGCTCTCGCCTAAGGGGCGCAGAAGCCCGTGAGAAAGAATGTCGCGCACCAGGGTCGACTTGCCCGAGCCGCTGACTCCGGTGACAACGGTGAGCACCCCGAGGGGGAATTTCACATTGATGTCTTTCAGGTTATGTTCGCGCGCGCCAACAACCTCGATGCTGTCGCGCCATTTGCGGCGGGTAGCGGGCACGGGGATTTCCATGCGCCCGGTGAAATACTTGGCGGTGTAGCTGTCGTCGGCCTTCGGCAACTCGGAGATGGGGCCTTGGAACACGATTTCACCACCCAGGCGGCCGGCATTCGGTCCCACGTCGATAATCCAGTCGGCAGCCTCCATAATCTCCTGGTCGTGCTCAACGACAATCACCGTGTTGCCGAGCTGTTGCAGCGACCTGAGCACGCCAATCAATCGCTCGGTGTCGCGGGAATGGAGTCCGATGCTCGGCTCGTCGAGTATGTAGAGCGACCCAATCAATGCCGAACCGAGCGAGGTCGCGAGGTTGATGCGCTGGCTTTCGCCGCCCGAGAGCGACGAACTCAGGCGGTCGAGCGTCAGGTAGTCGAGGCCGACATCCGAGAGGAAAGCGAGCCTGTGGCGTATCTCGGTCAGCAGCCGGGCGGCCACAGCCGAGTCATGCTCCGAAAGGTCGAGATTATCAAACCAAGCCCTGAGCTCGGATACCGGCATCGCCACCAGTTCCGAGATGGTGCGCCCCCCCACTTTGACATACGAGGCCTCGGGGCGCAGACGCGTACCCTTGCAGTCGGGGCAAATCGTCTTGCCGCGGTAGCGGGCCAGCATCACCCGGTACTGGATTTTATATTGGTTGCCCTCGAGCATCCTGAAAAAGCCGTCGATGCCTTCGAACGCGCCGTTGCCGTGCCATAGCAGGTCCTTCTCGGCCTGCGTGAGGTCGGCGTATGGCCGGTGGATGGGGAAACCGGTCTGGGAGGCTACGCGGATGAAAGCGCGCTTCCACTCGCTCATCTTGTCGCCCTTCCAGCAAGCCACGGCATCGTCGTAGACCGAAAGCGCCGGATTAGGCACCACAAGCCGCTCGTCAATTCCAATGGTTCGCCCGAACCCCTCGCACCGCGGGCAGGCTCCGTAGGGATTGTTGAAATTGAACAGCAGCTCGCTCGGCTCCATGAACGCCATGCCGTCGGCCTCGAAACGCTTTGAAAAATCGTGCCGCCGGATGCCGTCGTCCTTGGTCCACACAATGAGCGAGGCTTCATCGCCCCCTTCGAAAAAAGCAGTCTCGACCGAGTCGGCGAGGCGCGACACCTCGTCGGGCTCGGCGCTCACCGCCAGGCGGTCAATCTGCAACTCGTAGCCCGGATTCGTTTTCGGGGGCTCGGGCGAGTCGATGATATCCTCGAACGGCACAAACTCCCCGTCGCGGTAAAGCCTCGAATAGCCCCCCTTGCGCAGAATCTCAAGATGGGCCGCGAAGTCGCGACCCTCGGGGATTCTCAGCGGGGCCGTCACGGCGATGCGGGTGCCCTCGGGATAGGTGGCGGCGGTGTTCACCACATCGGCCACAGAGTGTTTTTTGACCTCCGCGCCTGTGACGGGCGAGTAGGTGTGGCCCACGCGGCCGAAAAGGAGGCGCATGTAGTCGTAGATTTCGGTGGCGGTGCCTACGGTGCTTCGCGGGTTGCGGGTGTTCACCTTCTGCTCGATGGCAATAGCCGGGGGGAGGCCGCGGATGAAGTCGCACTCAGGTTTCTGCATCTTGCCGAGAAACTGGCGCGCGTAGGCCGAGAGGCTCTCGACATAGCGTCGCTGACCCTCGGCATAGATTGTGTCGAAAGCGAGCGACGACTTGCCGGAGCCCGAAAGCCCCGTCACCACGATGAGCTTGCCGCGGGGAATCTCGAGACTGACGTTTTTGAGATTGTTGACCCTCGCGCCGCGGATTTCGATTTTGTCGTTGCCCGTTTTGCGGGATGGAGAGATATGCTTGTTGCTGACTTTTTTCATCAAAATTGGTATAATGTTATATATAAACGGAAATGTAGTGGAAAAATTGAGAGGAGTGTGAAAAATAATCGCTACATTTACGGAACCAAATCGCCTCTCAAGCGTTATACCTTAAAACTAACAATAAAAACGATTGAATTATGAAAAACTTAGACATTGTTCTCGCTGTTGTAGGAGGCGCCGTAGCCGGTGCCGCACTCGGTCTGCTGTTTGCCCCCAAGAAAGGCGAAGAGGTCCGCGGCGACATCCGTAAGAAAGGTGAAGACGTCTATGAGGACGTGCTTGAATACCTCAAAGAAAAGAAAAAGGCTTTGAAACGCACCAAGCTCGAAAAGCTTGTCGACAAACTCGAAGAAGAAGTAAAAGCCTAACTAACAACCAACTAAAAAACCAGAAACAATGAGAGCATTAAATATTCTTTACGCATTCCTCGGCGGCGCCATCGTTGGTGCCGGCGCAGCTATCCTTTTCGCACCTGAGAAAGGTGAGGATCTTCGCGAACAAATCAAGGGACTCCTGAAAAAATATGGTTGCTGCAAGTGCACCAAGGAGGAGGAACTCGAAGAACTCGTCGACGAAATCGCAGAGGAAATCAAGGAGGCCTAACACACCCCCACCGAGCCTATCCCACAAGAATAGCATCAAGAAGACAAGAATAGCATTAAGAAGCTGTGTTGTACACACCCAAGTTGCGCGACACAGCTTCTTAATGAACACCACCCAACTCGTTCCAGCTACCACACCAGCAACTTAACCCTATGGTATTCAATAGCCAGCAACCCTCAATGGAGGACCGCGTCAACGAGGCCAAAAGCTCTTTGCGCCGCCTTTTCGAGCTCTACATGGAGAATGTGAAAATCTCCACAGCCGAGAAACTCACCATGTTTTGCAGCGCGGCAGCCATCGGTGTTATTTGCCTGGTACTGGGGCTTTTCGCCCTCGCGTTTGTGTCGGTGGCGCTCATCGAGTTGCTCGCCCTGGCGATTCCTGTGTGGGCTTCCTACCTGATTTTCGCCGGGATTTACCTCGTGCTCATCATCACCCTCATCCTGCTGCGCGAGCCATTGATACTGAACCCAATTGCCCTGTTCATGAGCAAACTGATTCTCGAACCTGAGAAAAAGCGCCATGCCAAGCAGGACGAGAGGAAAAACGACTCTTCAACCAACTGACCTCCAAGCTATGCCAAACATCCAAATCCAGCAACCGACCGACGTTCTCGGCGAGCCTGCCTCGACATTCAAAGGCTACACGCTGCAACAGATGCGCGCCCGCAAAGCGGTCAATCAGGTGAAAATCGACCTGCAGAAGCAGCGTCTCATCCACGCGGTGAAAGTCACGCGCCAGGAGGTTCAGTCGCCCTATCCGAAACTCACCTACGCGATGGAGAACGCGTTTCGCTATGCCCAGATCGCGATTTTCTCCTACAAGATGGTGCGCCGCGCCATAAACCTCTACCAGGCATTCCGCTCGGCCAAGAGCGGTAAAGGCTGACGCCATTGCCTGGCTAAAACTTGCGTAGTCCAAGGGTTTTAGCTAATTTTGCGGAGAGAATACCAACCCACTCGCCGCAAAATGAACGATTATCAAGCAATTCACATCTCCATAACGCCCGCATCGGAGCCCGCCGCCGACGTTATCGCAGCCCTTCTCGCCCCGGAGGGCTTTGAGTCTTTTGTAGCCGACGACGAACCCGGCGCCGGACTGACGGCCTACATTCGCTCCGAGGACTACGATGCTGAAAACCTCGCGGCCATCCTTGCCGAGTTTCCCCTGCCGGGCTTCAAGCTCGAAAGCGAGGGCGAGTTCATCGAGGGTCGCGACTGGAACAGCGAGTGGGAGAAGAACTATTTCCAGCCGATTGTCGTGGGCGACAAATGCGTAATCCACAGCTCGTTTCACACCGACATTCAGAAATGTGACTACGATATCACAATCGATCCCAAAATGGCGTTTGGCACCGGCCACCACGCCACCACTTCGCTCATCATCGAGCAACTCCTACAACTCGACCTCGGCGGGAAGGCGGTGACCGACATGGGCACCGGCACCGGCATTCTGGCCATCCTCGCCGCCATGCGCGGCGCCTCCCCGGTATCGGCAATCGAAATCGACCCCGCGGCCGAAATCAACGCCGAGGAGAACGTGCGCTCAAACGGCCACCCAGAAATCAACGTTTATCTCGGCGACGCTTCCCTGCTCCCCTCTATGCCAAAGGCCGACCTCTTCATCGCCAACATCAACCGCAACATCATCACCGGCGACATCGCGGCGTATGCCCGGAACCTGAAACCCGGCGGCACGATGCTGCTCAGCGGTTTCTATGAACACGACATTCCCGTGGTGCTCGAAGCGGCCCGCCCCCTGGGGCTCGTTGAAGCCGGGCACACAGTCAAGGGGGACAACTGGACATGTCTCCGCCTCACGAAGAACGCCTGACCGCCATGACCGTTAAAAAGATTCTTTCTGCCGCCCTGTGCGCTCTGGCACTCGCGTCGGCTGCCCCGGCCCTCTCGGCCCAAAGTCAGCAGCCAAAATACAACACCACCCTCGCGATTTTCGAGGAGGACGTTCTGATGCCCTCCGACGAGTTCAGCGAGGCAATCGAGAATGCCCGGGCCAACAAATATGAGCGCCACACCAAGTCGCCGTCGTTCACCAAGCCGAAAAACACCGACAACCGTTTTACCTGGGGAGCCGACGCGGGGAGCTCGGTCGACATGTCGGCCACCGGCATGAGCGCCATCGACCTTAGCATAAACCTCGGCTACAAAGCATCGTATGTGCGTTTCTTGGGCCTCGGAGCCGGCATCACGTCGATGATTGAGAACTCGTCGCGCATCTACCCGGTCTACGCCCTGTTCCGCTCTTCGTTCTCCAGGCGCCCCCGCTTCTGCTTCCTCGACCTGCGTGCCGGAGCCGCGGTGTGCAACATCAACGACATATCCACGCAAGTTAACTTCTACGGCTCGCTCGGCCTCGGCATAACACTTGCCCACAGCCGCAGATTCTCGTCGCACATAGTGCTGGCCTACACGTTCGTGCCCCTCTCGGGCGAAGCGCGCCACCAATTCGACAATTTCCACTTCGCGACCCTTCGGCTCGGTGTCGCATTCTGATGACGCGTTGAGAAGTCGAATGCGATGAAGCCGGCTACCGTTTCCAAGCTGCAAGGCCACGGCGCCATGGTTGGCGCGGAAATAATGTGGGGCGTCAGCTCCCCGCTTGGCAAAATGATTCTCCTCACGGGGTTCACGCCGCTGCTTCTCACAGATTGCCGCATCATCGGCGCGGCAGCGCTTTTCTGGATTCTGTCAATCTTCACGAAGAGCGAACGGGTCAGCTCGCGCGACCTGCTCGCGATGTTTTTCGCGTCGCTTCTTGGCATCGTGATCAACCAATGCTGCTTCATCTGGGGGCTGGGGCTCACGTCGCCCATCAACGCATCTATCATCACCACCAGCATGCCCATCATAACGATGGTGCTGGCGGCCATAGTGCTTAAAGAGCCCATTACCAAACTGAAAATCAGCGGTGTGTTTCTCGGCGCTGTCGGGGCGCTCACCCTCATCCTCGCCGGGCACGCCGATTCGGCAAGCGGCACCTGGGCCGGCGACCTTCTGGTTATTGCCGCCCAGACGAGTTTCAGCTGCTACCTCGTGTTCTTCAAGGGGTTGATTGCCAGGTATCGGTCCGTGACGCTCATGAAATGGATGTTCACCTACGCCGCCATCTGCTTGATTCCATTCTCCTACACATCGATCGCGGCAACCGACTGGTGCTCGCTGGGCGAGACAGTGCTCTGGGGAATAGCCTTTTTTATCGTCGGCCCCACATTCATCAGCTACCTGCTGCTCCCTCTGGGGCAGAAAAACCTGCGACCGACAGTGACGGCAATGTACAACTATGTGCAGCCGATCGTGGCCTCGACCGTGGCTATCATCGCCGGGATGGGACGGTTCACCTTGGCCAATGCCATAGCCATCGTTCTCGTGTTCACCGGGGTGTTCCTCGTCACGAAAAGCAAAGCGCGAAATAATTCTGAAACGAGCCGCTAAAAGTTTGGCGAAAACTTCTTAAATTTGCGTTCGGGCTTTCTCAGGCCCGTCAAACCCGAAATAGCATACGTTTCAAACGCATGGACAGATATTCCTGGCAACGCCGCGCGTGCCGTTTACTGATAAAAATCTGCGCCCCAAGTGCTGTGGCGCTTTTCCTTTGCCCCGTCGCTACGGCCTCCGTCACCGAGGGCGTCATAGTCGAGACCCCGGCCTACCGCTGGGAAGCCGACACCATATTCCAAGGCCCGTTTAAAGCCTACGCGCCTAACGACGAGGAGATTATATCTGACTACTCGGCGCAGCCGGGATATTTCATGCCGGTCGACAAAACCTGGAAACGCCGCAACGACCTCACGGCCTATCCCCGACTGACATCGTCGAACACTCTCCACAACGCCATCTACACCATGGGGCTCGACGAGATGGTCAACGCTGTCGAACCCGACTCGACCCTGCGCACCGGCAAAGAATGGCCCGGAGTGTGGACCCGCGACGTCTCCTACTCCATCATTCTGGCCATGGCAGCCCTCCAGCCCGAGGTTTCGCGCATATCGCTTGAGCACAAGATTTCGCCGCAAGGCCGCATCATCCAGGACACCGGTTCGGGTGGCGCCTGGCCGGTGAGCTCCGACCGCCAAATCTGGGGCATCGCGGCCTTCGAGGTCTACAAAAGCACTGGCGACAAAGCGTGGCTCGAAAAAATCTATCCCGTCATCAAAAATTCGCTCGAAGACGACTACCAGACCATCTACGACCCTGAAACAGGCCTGGTTAGGGGCGAGACATCCTTTATCGACTGGCGCGAGCAGAGCTATCCCAAATGGATGCAGACCGCCGACATCTACCAGAGCGAGGCGCTCGGCACAAGCGTGGTCCACGCGCAGGCGTGGCGCACACTGGCCGAAATAGCCTCTATATTGGGGCACAAAGCCGAGGCGGCGACCTACAACAAACGCGCCGACGCGCTCGCCAAAGCCATCAATAGCGAATTGTGGATGGAGGATAAGGGCTACTACGCGATGTACCTTTATGGTCGCGACTTCCCCATAGTCAATCCGCGTGCCGAAACCCTCGGCGAGTCGCTGGCGATTCTCTACAACGTAGCCGACCCGTCGCGCGCCCGGGTCATAACCGCCAAGAACCCCACCACACCTTTCGGTCCCGGCATCTTCTTCCCACAGATTGCCGACATGCCCCCATACCACAATAACTCACTGTGGCCGTGGGTGGCAGCCTACTGGACCCTCGCCAACGCCAAGGTGGGCAACAGCGAGGGGGTGCTTCAGGGCATCGGCTCCATATTCCGCCCCGCGGCGCTTTTCGCCACAAACAAGGAGAATTTCGTGCTCGACAATGGCGACATAGCCACCGAGCTCAATTCGTCAAACATGTTGTGGTGCCTGTCGGGCAACATCGCGTTGACGCTCAAAATGCTCATGGGCGTTCACTATGAAGTCGACGGCATTCGCTTCGAGCCGTTCATCCCCAAGGCGCTCGCCGACACCCGCACCCTTTCGGGGCTGCGCTATCGCGGCGCGGTGCTCAACATCACCGTCGAAGGCTATGGCGACCGCATCAAAGAGTTCTATCTCAACGGCAAGCCACACGCGCCGTTCATCCCCGGCGACATCCGCGGCACCAACGACATACGCATCGTCATGGACAACAACAATCCGCTCCCGGCCCGAGTCAACGAAACAGCCAACGTAAAGGCACCGCTCACCCCGATTGCCTGGTTGTCGAACGACCCCGAACTCGACGGCGAGGGGATTCCTGTAAACAACCTTCTTCAATGGAACCCCATCGAGTACATCGGGCGATATGACATCTACCGCGACGGCAAAAAGATAGGGAGCACCCGCGAAACCACCTTCAACGCCACGGTGCCGGGAGAATACATCGTGGTGGGCGTGAGCACCGACGGTGTCGAGAGCTTCGGGTCGGAGCCGCGCTCAAACCGTCCCGCAATTGTTGAGCAGATGCCGGCTGAAAAAACGGAGATAACCTCGCCCGAGGCCTGCAACCTGCCCAAAAGCCCAGTGCTCGGATTCCGCGGCAACGGCTTCGCCGAAACCGACAAATCGAGCCGCGAGATAACTATCCCCGTCAACATCACCACCCCCGGCACCTACGCGCTGACATTCCGCTACGCCAACGGCAACGGGCCGGTAAACACCGAGAACAAATGCGCGATCCGCTCCGTCTACGTCGACGGCAAGCGCCTCGGCACCATCGTCATGCCTCAGCGAGGAGTTGGCAACTGGAACGACTGGGGCACAACCAACGTGCTCAAAACAAAGTTGCCTGCCGGCCGCCATACCATCGTTGTGCGCTACACACCTGTTGACGCCAACATGAACGGCGCGACAAACCACGCGCTCATCGACCAACTGACCCTCACACGCCTTTAATCCCCCTAATAAAACATAAAAAACGTTGGGGGCTTGGCAGTTCGGCTTTAAATTGTTAAATTTGAAGCAAAATATGCCGTTGCCGGCCAAAAAACAATTTCAAGATGTCGAAAGAAACGCCTCAGGAGAACCAGGAGCTCATCGATAGGTTGCGCACCCCCGCGACCTGCCGCGCCGCGTTCAACGAGGTCATGCGCCAATATTCCGAGCCACTCTACTGGCAAATAAGGCGCATGGTTCAAAGCCACGACGACGCTTCCGACATTTTGCAAAACACATTCCTAAAAGCCTGGCAGTCAATCGAGCAGTTCCGCGGCGACGCACGCCTGTCGACCTGGCTCTACAAAATCGCCATCAACGAGAGCCTCACCCACCTCGCCCGCGAGCGCAAGCGCCTCAACGTGAGCCTCGACGACGAAGAAGGGCATATCGCCAACCTCATCGAGGCCGATGAATGGACCGACGGCGAAGCCCTCGCCAAGGAGCTCCGCAAAGCCGTGGCTTCCCTTCCCGAGAAGCAGCGCCTGGTGTTCAACATGAAATACTTCGACGACATGAAGTATGAACAAATCTCGGAAATCCTCGGCACAACAGTCGGCGCGCTCAAAGCATCCTACCACCTGGCCGTCCGCAAAATCGAAGCCCATTTCGCCAATCTCGAGTAAACGCCTCGGCCTTCATTGCTCATCAGCGCCAACCCGGAGCGAGTGATGGAATGTGACCTGCAGCCTCCCCGCGCACTGCCTCCCGAATTTTTTCGCGAAAAAATTAGCCCTGACGCGAATTTCGCATTAAACCTTTGCCAAACCCGAAAGTCAATAAAGTGAAAACAAACTCAGCGCAGCCCCAGCTAACACCACGGAGCAGCGCAGACGCTTCAAAAACAACGAGATGAGAAAAGAAAACGACATATTGGACAAAATCGGCCGGCGCGACGGAATGACCGTGCCCGAAGGGTTCTTCGAATCCTTCGCCGAGCAGATGGCGGCCAAACTGCCGGAAAACCCGGAAGCGGAGCGCCCCGTGGTGCTTCGCCCGAAAACCACTTGGCAGCGACTGAGGCCCTACGTCTACCTCGCCGCCATGTTTGCCGGAATCTGGTGCATGCTCAAAATGTTCACCCTCATGACTCCCGCAGCGGGGGTTGACCTCTCAATCGACAACAACTCAGTGCTGACCAGCGCTCTAAGCGACGACCACTTCATCTACGACTACATCAACGACGATATTTCAAGCCGCGAAGTCTGGGAGGAAATGTATCTCGACTCCATCGATGTCGAGGATGTGATTTCCGACGACGCGATGCCCGAAATGGATGTTGAGACCGTCGAAGCCGACCAGCCGGCACCGAGCGACAACGAATAGAGCAGCACGCATTTAAACTTTGAATATGAAAAAGCTGATACTCATAGCGATGGTGATTTTCGCAGCCCTCACGGCCGCGACCCCGGCAAACGCCCAGGGGAAAAACTCCCGCGACAAATGGATGTCGGAAATGCGCCAGTTCAAGCGCACCTACCTCGCCAAGGAACTCGACCTGACCAAAGAGCAGCAAAACAAGTTCTTCCCCGTCTACGAGGCCATGGAGGATGAGTGTGCGCGACTCGACGACGACATGAAAACCATGGAGCGCCGCGTGTCGCAAGCCCCCGACGCGTCAGACCTGGAATATGAGAAAGCTGCCGACGCCATGTACGAAACCAAAGTGCGTCAGGCCGAAATCGAAAAAGAGTATTCGGCCAAATTCAAAGAGATTCTCTCGGCCAAGCAATACTTCCGCCTCAAAGATGTCGACCGCCAGTTTGCCCGCGACATGATGCGCCAGCACAACCGCCTCCGCGGCAACCATCGCGCGGCAGACAAAACCCAACAATAAAAGCACAATAATAAAACAGTATATTTTTTCCAAAAACCATCAGAACCAGCGGGGATTCCGGGTATCAACCCCGGTATCCCCGCGATGTTTTGAGACAATTCGTCACTCCGCGCCATGATAAAAAAACTGTTACTCATCATAGCCTTGTTGTCAACAGCAATGACCCTCTCGTCCCAATCGACAAAACCCGACTTCGCTTTTCCCAAGAAGGTGGAAAAAGCCGCCGAAACCGACCTTCAAAAAGCTCTTAAAACCGACAACGGCCCGCTGGCGGCAAACGCCCTCGTACGCCTGACGTTGGCAAAAATTTCGGAGAACAGCGATTCAACCGCCTCGGCGCTCAAACAGATTGCCGCGGCCGAAGCCCGCTGCTCAAACCCCGTTGCGAAAAGCGTGCTAAAAACACTCGAAGCCACAATCTACACCGCGATTTATCAAAGCGCGAGATACAAATTCAACTCGCGGCCCACGATTGGCAACGCCGCTTCTGACGACTTCAATCTTTGGAGCCGAGCGCAGTTCCTCAGCAAAGTAGAATCCCTCACAAACGAGGCGCTCGCGTGCCGCGAAGCCCTGTTGGCAACCCCGCTCACAGACTACTCGGCAGCGCTCACTTACGAAAAAACCACCCCGCGGTTCTATCCCACGATGTTCGATTTCGCGGCAAGCAAAGGGATTGCCAACCTCGCAGCTTTCGATGAGAACGAAAGCGTGCTCAACCCGGCGCTGCTCGACAATCCGCTCGACGAGAGCCTCTATCCGTCGCTCTCCAACTCCCCGCTTCATTCCATTCTGGGCATCTACCGCTCATGGACCAACGCCCACCTCGCCGATGACGCGTCGCTTGCCGAAATACGCATCGAGATGTCGCACTACATCTACAACCACATCTTCAACGATGACAACGACAGCGCCTCGGGCAAACTCGGCAAAAAATTCTTCTCGCTCTACCTCGACAACACAACCTCGGAATACTCGGGAGCCTACCTCGTGGCAGCCAGCGAAAACATGGGCTCGTTCACCAGCGAGGAGAAACGCCGCGTCTACGACGCTCTCAACGCTTTCGCCGCCTCATATCCCGGCTACTTCAACATCAACGCCATCAAGAACCGCATAAACGAGATTTCGCAGAAGAGTGTCAACCTGCGTTTCCCGGAAGTGTGCGCGCCTGGAGCGCCCTTCGACATAGAGGTAAGCGGCAGGAATATCGACAAGGCCACCATTCTGTTTTATGACGTGACGAAGTCAATGCGAGGCAACGACACGGAGGACTACATACGCTACAACCCGCTCTGGGTCCCGATTGACTCCGTCGTGGTGCCGTTCGCTGGCGACATCCCGTTTGACGGCAAAACCACCATCCGTCACAAATTCGACAAACCCGGGCGCTACGTCGTCGCGGCCCGCTACCCTGGAGGGAAAATCAGCGGCAACTTGCGCGCGGCGCGGTGCACCAGCCTGTCGGGAGCATCTTTCTCGTCAGATGGCAAAAAGAGCGTCGTGGCTGTCGATGCCGCCTCGGGCAAGCCGCAGGCCGGTGTCGAGGCGTGGTTCCGTCCCTGGAGCCGCGAAAACAACTTCACACGCCTCAACGGCTCGACCAACGCGCAAGGCCTGCTTGATGTCAACATCGACAAATACGGCTCAATCCTTTTGCGCCGCGGCGACGACCATTTCTCCCCCGACTTCACATTCAGCAACTTCTCGCCCTCGACTGAGGAAACGCGCCACATAGCGTCGATCAACACCTCGCTCGCGCTCTACCGCCCCGGCGACGACGTTGATTTCAGTGTTGTTCTCTTTGAATGCCGCCCCGACGGCTCGAAAAGCCCGGCGGCCAACACCGCGCTTAAAATGGTGCTCTTCGACGCGAACTATCAGGAGAGCGCCACCATGGAGCTGACCACCGACGAATGGGGCCGCGCCGAAGGCACTTTCGCCACTCCGGCCGATGGACTCACTGGGCGCTTCAACATCGAGGCCCGCAAGGGTTCCGACCATGTCGGCAACCACTATATCACCGTCAGCGACTACAAGCTCCCGACCTTTACAGCCGAGATAACCTCCATAACCCCGCCCGCAAAGTTGGGCGAACCCGCGGTTATCAAGGGAAAGGCGACCACTTTCGCCGGCTTCCCGGTTGCCGAGGCCAGTGTGGCTGTCATCATCAAGGTGCGCACCGGCATCTGGTTCTGGAGCCGCACGTCGCCGGTGTTCAGCACCCTGGAAACCACCACCGAACCCGACGGCACATTCACCGTCGAAATCCCCGCCGAAACAATTCAAAGCTCCCCCGCTCCCCGCGGCACGTTCCTTTGCGACATTGCCGTGACCTCGGCTGACGGCGAAACACAAACCGCCGCCACCTCTTTCAACTTAGGCAAAAGCCTCGCGATAAGCCCCTCGATTCCGAGCGCGATTAACACCGACAAGCCCTTTACGGCTATCGTCGCCCTCTTCAATGCCCTTGGCGAAACTCAACCCGGCACTCTGCGCTACACAATCAAGGCTACCGACAGCGCGGAATTCGAAACCCGCTCGGGCGAAATCGCCGCCGGATCGGTTGCAGCGCTGTTGAAGGACCTGCCGGTGGGGAACTACTCGCTCGCGTTCGCATCGGCTGACCCCGAGCTTGCCGACCCGGCAGACAACATCGCGGTAACGGTGTATCGCACCGACTCACCTGTGTGCCCGGTTGACGCACCCCTGTGGATTCCCGAAAACAGTGTCACCGCCACTCCCGACGGGACAGCCCGACTAATCCTCGGCAGCAATGTCGCCGATGCCAACGTGCTCATGTCGGTCACCAACCGAAAGGGCAAACTTCTGGAACAGCGCTGGATTGTTCCCGCCAAGGGCACTCACCCCGTCGACATCGCAATTCCGGCAGGCGAGCCCTCAATCAACGTGCAGCTCAACTGCGTGCGCGACTGCAAAAGCTACTCCGCCTCAATAAGAGTCAACTCGGCAAGCTCCAAAAAGTCAATCTCTTTGAAAATTGAGACCTTCCGCGACAAAGTGACTCCCGGCGACACCGAAAAGCTCACCCTGCGCGTCTCCCCGACAGAGGGTGCCGACCCCCGCAGCGCCGTGATTCTCGATATGAGCAACAAGGCCATCGACGTGCTCGAAGCCAACATCTTGTCGTTGCGCGGCTTCAACTTCAGCAACCGCCAGATTTCATGGAGCGGTTTCCATTTCGAGCCCTCATACTTCAGCGAAAGCGCCCAGGTTAAATACCTGCGCACTACCGATTTGAGCGCACCCGAGTTCCAGACCTACGGCAGGTCGTTCAATCCCAACAGAATCATGATCCGGGGGAGCCGCCCGACGATGATGATGAAGAGCGCGGCCACCGACAACGGCGTGCTCATGGAAGATGCCGTTGAAACAATCGAGGAGATGAGCGCCCCGATGTTTGCCGCCGCCGGCGCAGCCGACAGCGCGGTCGCAGAGGAGGCGGTCGCAGAGGAGGCAGCCGAAGAGGAAGCGCAGCAACCGTCAACTGGCGAATCGGGCTATCGTCCGTCGGAAATACCCCTCGCGTTCTTCCGCCCGATGCTCACCACCGATGCCGACGGCTCGCTCACAGTGGAATACGAGGTGCCCGACGCCAACACAACCTGGCTGCTCCGCTCCCTGGCATACAATAGAGAAATGCTTTCAGCGACCGCTGAGGCCGACATCGTGGCATCGAAACCGATAATGGTCAACGGCAACGCGCCCCGCTTCCTGCGCATTGGCGACACCGCCGAGATAGCCGCCACGGTTATGAACAACACCGACTCGGTTATGACCATCGATGTCGCACTCTCTCTCGAAGCCTCCGGCTCGGGCGAAACACTCGCCACGCTCGCACTCCCTGTCACCCTCGAGCCTATGACCTCGAAGGCGCTGAGCTTACCCGTGACGGCTCCCGACAATGCGCCGGGCGTCATCTTCAAGGTCAAAGGCGTTTCGGGCAACTTCACCGACGGCGAGCAGAGCCTCATCGCCGTGCTCCCCGCCGGCCAGAACGTGGTTGAATCCGCGATGTTCTACCTCGCTCCGGGTCAGTCGACATTCTCGATGCCCGTCAACGCGGCCGCGAGTGGCTCGCAAGTGAAACTCAGCTTCACCGAGAACCCGGCGTGGGAAGTCGTGTCGGCACTCCCCGGACTCCGCGAAGGCCAAATCAATTCGTCGAACGAAGCCGCCGCCGCGCTTCTCTCAGCCGCCGTTGCCGACGGTCTGATGCGCGACAACCCCGAAATAGCCCGCGCGCTGCGCCGCTGGGCCGAAAATCCCGGCGATTCAGCCCTCATCTCCAAGCTCGAGAAAGATTCGCAGCTCAAGCAAATGCTTCTGAGCTCGACGCCCTGGGTGCAAGCGGCCCTTTCCGACACCGAGCGCATGCAGCGGCTCACCCTTCTGCTCAACGGCAAAAACACCGCCAAGGTAATCGCAAAGGCCATTGCCGACCTTCGCAAAACCGCCGCTCCCAACGGCGGATGGTATTGGACCGCCAACTATCCCAACGTTTCAGAGTGGGCCACCTACAATGTGATGGGGATGCTCGGCGACCTCAAGCGCCTCGGCTGGCTACCGGCGAGCAAGGATCTCGACAAGATGATCGAAGATGCCTGCGGGTATATGGACTCCGAGGTAGTCCGCGATTTCAATAAATATCCCAAAGGCGACTACTCGCACTACGTTGTCGTGCGCGACATGTTCAAGAACGTGCGCCGCTCGACAGCCGCGCAGCGCGTCACCGACTCGCAGGTGCAAAAGTGCATCGCCTCGTGGAAGGACCACGGCGTTGCCGCCAAAGCAGTTGATGCCCTCATACTCCACGCAAACGGTTACAACGCGACCGCCAAGCAGATTCTCGCCTCGCTGCGCGAGTTCTCGACCTCCACTCCCGAAAAGGGTATGTGGTGGGCCCAGCTCAACAACACCTGGATGTGGTCGCTCGACAAGGTCGGCATAACCTCCATCATCCTCGACGCTTTCGCATCGGTGGAGCCAAATTGCGCCGACATCGACAAAATACGCCAGTGGCTCATTTTGCAAAAGGAAAATTGCGACTGGGGTTCGACCGTGGTCACCTCGCAGGTAGTGGCCTCAATTCTCTCCTCGGGATCGAAGTGGACAGTCAACCCCGGTGCCACCGTCATCAGGGTAGGCGACAAAATAGTCGCTGCCGCCACGAAGGAGATTTCGGCAGTTTCTTTCACCGCCCCCATCACCAACCTGCTTGCGAAGCCGACGAAACTCACCATCGACCGCCAGGCCAACTACCCCTCGTTTGGCGCTGTCGTCACCCTCAGAAACGCCTCCATGACCGAGCTTAGGGCCATGGCCTGCGACCAGCTCTCTGTTGAAAAAAGCCTTTCGACATTCAACGGGTCGGAATGGATTGCTGCCGACAGCTTCAAAGTGGGCGACCGCGTGATGGTCGAGCTCACACTCGTAGTCAGCGAAGATATGGACTATGTGGTGATTACCGACAAGCGCGCCGCCGGCCTTGAACCCGCCTCGCAGCTCCCGGAGCCGATTTGGGCCGAAGGGCTCTGCTTCTACCGCGAAAACCGCGACTCGCAGACAAATATTTTCATAAACCACCTTCCCAAAGGCACCTACCGCCTGAGCTACGAACTGTTCGCGGCGCAGTCTGGCAGCTTCGCCTGCGGAGCCGCACAGGCACAAAGCCAGTACAACCCCCGCATAGCCGCACACTCTGCCGGAGCGAGAATAATCGTAACCCCTCAAAACTGAATGTCGCTTTAAAGTAATATGGTTCGCAACATATTGACCGCACTACTGCTTGCCCTGCTCCCGGCCTCCATTGCCGGGGCGGGGCTTGACACTGCCTCTGAAACACCGAAACACGAAATGCGCGGTGCATGGCTCGCCACCGTCTACGGCATCGACTGGCCTTCGCAAACAGGCGTCGGCGAGGCTGTCGCCAAAGCGCAGAAAAAGGAGCTGGTCGAGATACTCGACTTGCTGCAAAGCGCGGGATTCAACGCCGTCTTCTTCCAGGTGCGCCCCATGTCTGACGCGTTCTACCGTTCGTCGCTCGAACCGTGGAGCGAATTTCTGACAGGAAAATCACCCTCCGGGCAACCGACATGGGACCCTCTGCGATTCGCCATCGACGAGTGCCACGCCCGCGGTATGGAACTGCACGCGTGGGTCAACCCATTCCGCGTGGCGAAAAACGAGCAGCCGCGCCCGCGACCTATCGCCTCGGGCAAGGGCACGTTCGACCCCATTGAAAAGGGATGGGTGCTGACGATGAAGGAGAAAGCCGCCCAGCCACAGCGCAAAAAGGGGAAGGGGCGCAAGACCCCGCCCCGCAAACGCCCCCAGAATCCCGGCGAGCAGCCGGGCCTTATGGCCATTCTCGACCCGGGGAACGCCGAAGCGCGCCAACATGTCGTTGAGGTGTGCCGCGAGATTGTGAGCAAATATGATGTCGACGGACTCATTTTCGACGACTATTTCTATCCCGACCGATTCCCCTTCACCCCCGGAGCCGACCCCGAAAAGGAGGCCGACCAGCGCCGCGAGAACGTGCACCAGACAGTGCGCGACATCCACGCTATGATTCAGAAGGAGAAGCCCCACGTTCGTTTCGGCATATCGCCCGCCGGGGTGGCCGGCGGCAACGGCAAAGCCACCGCCCGCTACGGCTTGAAGCGCCCCCCGGTGGGAAACGACTGGATGTACGACCGCATTTTCTGCGACCCGCTACCGTGGCTCGCGGAGGGCACCATCGACTATGTGTCGCCCCAGCTCTACTGGGCTTGCGACCACCAGACCAACCCCTACGAGCCGCTGGCCAAATGGTGGAGCGACATCGCCTTTAACTTTGGCCGCCACTTTTTCGCGAGCCAGAACATCGGCGCGCTCAAAGCGGGCGCCCCGGCTTGGGAAGAGCAGGGCCGCGAGGTGGAAATCAACCGCAAGCAGAACGCCGCGACCCACGGGGCTGACATCGCGCCCTCGGCAGGGCATGTGCTTTATTCCGTTTCATACATGACCGGTAAAAAATGCTCCGGCTTGACGGACTACCTCGCCGCTAACCAGTTTGCCAACCCGGCCCTCATGCCCCCCATGACCTGGAAGGAGGCCAAAAACCCGGGGGCGCTCCGCGGGTTGCAGCGCAAGGGCGAGATGCTGAGCTGGTATCCCTCGCCAAACATGCGCTACGTCGTCTACGCCGTTCCCGAGGGGCTTTCGCCACTCGACGCGCTCGCCTCAAGCGGTGTGAATTTCCGCCCCGAATATATCCTCGGGGTTACCTACGGCCACGAATACGCCATCCCTCCGAGCCGAGCCTCGGGCTACTGGTATGCCGTGGCTCCCTACGACCGCCTCGGCAACGAATGGCATCCCGAAATAACCAAATGACAACGCACTACACAAACGAAATGAACGACATTCAATATATGCGCCGCGCGTTGCAGCTGGCCGCCAACGGGCGCGGACTCACCCGCTCAAACCCCATGGTGGGCGCTGTGATTGTCGGCCCCGACGGCCGCGTCATCGGCGAGGGGTGGCACCGCCGCTACGGCCAGGGGCATGCCGAGGTCAATGCCGTGGCATCGGTGAGCGAGGCCGACCGCGCTTTGTTCCCCCAAAGCACCATCTATGTGACCCTCGAGCCTTGCTCGCACTACGGAAAAACGCCCCCCTGCGCCAACCTGCTCCGCAACTGCGGTTTCCGCCGGGTGGTGGTTGGTAGCGGCGACCCCAACCCGAAAGTCAACGGGCGCGGCATCAACATACTCCGCGAAGCCGGCATCGAGGTTGAATGCGGCCTTCTGGCCGAGGAGTCGCGAAAGCTAAACCACGTTTTTTTCACGGCGCAGGAGCTCCACCGCCCGTTTGTGACGCTTAAATGGGCACAGTCGGCCGACGGCTACATGGACTCCCTCCGCGCCCCGGGGGAGCCGGCCCACAGGTTTTCGACGCCTCTCACCAGCATTGCCACAATGAAGCTCAGAGCCGACGCGCAGGCCGTGATTTCAACAGCAACCACCGTCGAAGCCGACAATGCTCGCCTCAACGTGAGAGATTGGGAAGGGGGCCTCGACCAGCCTGAGCGCATAGTAATCGATCATGGCGACCGCACTCCCTGGGCCGACCGCCTCGCCGGGCTCCTTGACCGCGGAATCACATCAGTACTTGTGGAAGCGGGGCCCACATTTCTCGCCCATATACTCGCGAGCGGCATCTGGGACGCGGCACGCGTGGAAGTCAGCCCCGAAACGCTCGGAGCCCGAGGCGCTAAACGCGCCCCGGCCATCGACTCGGGCACGCTGATTGCCGACCTCCGGGCCGGGAGCAACCGCTTCCTGTGGTATTCCAACAACCCCCTTTTCACCCGCGACTCACTCTGAAACATTCCTCAGAAGCCCCGCGCACCCCAAAAAATCACGAAATATTTACTAAATTTTCTCAAATCAATTTCATTTCAAAATATTTCGTTATATTTGCATTGTTGTAGAAACATACCCAGCGAATCAAAAACCTAATAAAATACTCAACACTATGTCAAAAGTAACAGTCGTAGGCGCCGGTAACGTGGGCGCCACTACAGCTAACGTTCTCCTTACCACCCAGGTTGCCGACGAAGTAGTTCTCATCGACATCAAGGAAGGCGTTTCAGAAGGCAAAGCCATGGACATCATGCAGACCGCCAACATCCTCGGCCTGCAAAACCGCCTCATCGGCGTGACCAACGACTATGCTATGACCGCGGACTCCGACGTTGTCGTGATCACTTCGGGCGTTCCCCGCAAACCCGGCATGACCCGCGAAGAGCTCATCGGCGTAAACGCAAAGATTGTCCGCAGCGTGACTGAGAGCGTGCTCAAGCACTCGCCCAACGCCATCATCATCTGCGTGGCCAACCCGATGGATACAATGACCTACCTCATCCACAAGATTTCGGGCCTGCCCAAGAACCGCATCATCGGCATGGGTGGCGCGCTCGACAGCGCCCGCTTCAAATACTACCTCTCGATGGCCCTCAAAGCCAACTCCACCGAGGTTGAAGGCATCGTGATCGGCGGCCACGGCGACAAGACAATGATTCCCCTGACCCGCTACGCTGCCTACCGCGGCATCCCCGCTTCGACCCTCATCCCCGAGGAGCAGCTCAAGAAAGTAGCAGCCGACACCATGGTAGGCGGCGCCACCCTCACCGCCCTCCTCGGCACTTCGGCATGGTATGCTCCCGGCGCCGCTTCGGCACAGATGGTAGCCGCCGTGCTCCACGACCAGAAGAAACTCATCTCCTGCTCGGCCCTCCTCGATGGCGAGTATGGCGAGAAGGACCTCTGCATCGGCGTTCCCTGCGTCATCGGCCGCAACGGTATCGAGAAAATCGTTGAATTCGACCTCAACGAAGAGGAAAAAGCCCTCTTCGCCGCAAGCGCCAAGGCCGTTCACACCACCAACGAAGCTCTCAAAGGAGCCCTTTAATCCGCTAATCTGACAACGGGAGGCGCGCTGCGGGGCCACAACCCCGAGGTAGCGCCCCCCGTCATTTTTAACAACCCATTTTCACGATGAATATACTCAGAACCACTATACTCGCATTCGCAGCTGTCGCATCGCTCGCATCGTGCAACGCCAAGGCCGATGCCAAAGCCGAAGCCGCCGCGGCTGGCGAGCAAGCTGTTGAAATGGCTTCCGTAGGGGAAACCGCTCCCGCCGTCATAGAGCTTAAAAAAGGGGACAAGCTCCCCGCCAAGGCCGACAAACTCGTAGTGGTCGACTTCAACGCCACCTGGTGTGGGCCCTGCAGGCAGTTCGCGCCCAACTTTGAGTCGGTAGCCGAAAAATATGCCGGGAAAGCGCTCTTCTACAGCGTCGATGTCGACCAGCACCCCGCGATTGCCGCCCGTTACAACGTACAGTCGATTCCGATGGTCGTATTCATCCACCCCGACGGACAGACTGCCACCTCGCTCGGCTTACTGTCGGAAAGCGAGTTCGAGAAGCTCGTAGCCTCCCAGCTCTAACTCTCAGCCCGAGTGCCGTATCAATTCAAACCTTAAATCAGCCATAAAACTAAACCCAGTTTGCAAGATGAGTAAAATCCACGGTGCCGTCACCATCGACTCCGAACGCTGCAAAGGTTGCGATCTCTGCGTTGTAGCCTGCCCGTGCGACGTGCTGTCGCTCCAGCCGAAGGAAGTCAACGATCGCGGCTATCATTACGCTTTCCCAGCCAACGAACAGGCGTGCATCGGTTGCGCGGCCTGCGCCGTCGTATGCCCCGACGCATGTATCGAGGTTTACCGCGTGGTTGTCAAATAACCCTTTAATCAGCAACACTTATGAAAGAAGAAGTAAAACTCATGAAGGGGAATGAGGCTATTGCCCGCGCGGCCATACGCTATGGTGCCGACGGCTATTTTGGCTACCCCATCACCCCGCAGTCGGAAGTTCTCGAAACCCTCGAAGCCGAAATGCCTTGGGAAACCACCGGCATGGTGGTGCTCCAGGCCGAGAGCGAGGTAGCCGCAATCAACATGGTCTATGGGGGCGCCGCCACCGGCAAAGCCGTCAT